>DMYM01000401.1:5107-25323 GCA_003483645.1 Verrucomicrobiales bacterium | reverse complement strand
TCCTCGGGGGACCGCTCGTCGCCGAGGGCACCGGGCAGGAGGCGGACTACTGCATCGCAGATGACCGCACTGGCGAGAGCTCCATTTGTCAGCACGTAGTCACCAATGCTGAGCTCTTCGTCGACCAGTTCCTCAATCACCCGGTGATCCACACCCTCGTAATGGCCACAGAGAAAGAGGAGATGATCACAGGCGGCAAGCCGGTGGGCATCGTTCTGCATGAAGGGCCTTCCCTGGGGGGTTGCCAGGATCACGACGGTCGATTTACGGCGCAGGTCTTCGACCGCCGCGAATAGAGGTTCCGGCTTGAGCAGCATGCCCTGGCCTCCCCCGCAGAGATAGTCGTCGGTCTTGCGGTGTTTGTCCTCCGCCCAGGACCGCAGATCGTGAGCGTGAATCTCCACGATTCCGGCCTCCTGTGCCCGCCTGATGATACTCTCGTTCAGGGGCGCGAGGGCGATTTCGGGGAAGAGCGTGACGATGTCAATGCGCATGGTGAGCGCTTCTCAGTGAGGAATTTTGGAACGAAAAGCAATTCCGAGGATGCGATTGACGTATAGGGGGCTTGATTCTATTAGGATTTCACACCATGAGAACGGTTTCCCTCCTGATTTCCCTCGCCTTGAGTGTGCCCGTGGCCGTCCTTGCGGACGATGGGGTGGAAAACGAAGCGCGTCTTCTCTCCTCCACCCGTCAGCTCACCTTCGCGGGCAAACGGGCCGGGGAGGGCTATTTCAGTGCGGATGGGAGCAAGATGATTCTCCAGAGTGAACGGGAGAAGGATAATCCGTTCTTCCAGATCTACCTGCTTGATCTGGAGACCGGCGACACCGAGCGCCTCTCTCCCGGCCATGGCAAGACGACGTGTGCCTGGATTCACCCCGGGGGGAAGAAGGTCATGTTCGCCTCCACTCACAGCGACCCCGATGCGAGGAAAAAACAGGAGGAAGAGTTGAAGCGTCGTGCGGAGGGCAAGGAGAAGCGTTACTCCTGGGACTACGATGCCTTTTTCGACATCTACGAGTATGATCTGGAGACGAAGAAATCCCGCAACCTGACCAGGACGCCAGGTTACGACGCGGAGGGGGCCTACTCACCGGACGGGCGCAAGGTGGTCTTCGGATCCAACCGTCTCGGCTACTCCGAAGCCGACAGGCTCAGCGCAAAGGACCGGGAGTGGTTCAAGCTCAATCCTTCCTTCCTGATGGACCTCTTCATCATGGATGCGGATGGCTCCAACGTTAAACGGCTGACGTCGGAGCCCGGTTACGATGGGGGGCCGTTCTTCAATGCGGATGGGTCGAAGATCTGCTGGCGCCGTTTCAACCGGAAGGGGGATCTGGCCGAGATCTGGACCATGAATGTCGACGGGAGTAACGAGAAACAGCTCACTGCTCTGGGCGCGATGTCGTGGGCGCCCTACTTCCACTCCAGTGGGGAGTATCTCATCTTCGCAACCAACCTGAACGGTTTCGCCAACTTTGAGCTATACCTGGTCGATGCGGCTGGGGCCAGGGAACCGGTGCGGGTGACATGGACGGACGGATTCGACGGGCTGCCTGCGTTTTCCCCTGATGGGAAGCGCCTGGCCTGGACCAGCAAACGGACGGGCAAGAAGGGTTCACAGATTTTCCTGGCGGATTGGAATCACAGCGCCGCCCTCGAACTTCTTGCCGCCGCGCCCGTCCGGGGAACGCCACCTCGAAGCAAGGAGGACCCCAAGGTGGAACTTTCCACCAAGGCTCTGGCGGGGTTGGCGGCCACGACTTCCAAGGTCGACCAGGGGGATCTTCGCCACCACATCGAGTACCTGGCGAGCCCTGAACTGGAGGGCAGAATGACTGGCACGCCGGGGGAGCGCAAGGCGACCGCCTACGTGGCACGAGCCTTCGAAGAGTTCGGGTTGAAACCCTTTCTGAGCGACGACTACTTTCACCCCTTCGAGTTCACTGCGGGGGTGGATCTCGGCAAGGGGAACACGCTCGCCCTGAAGATGGGAGATGAGGAACTGGACCTGAAGGTCGACGAGGACTGGCGACCGCTTTCCTTTTCCCAGCTGGGAGAGATCAAGGCCGAGGAAATCGTTTTTGCCGGATACGGGATCGAGATCCCAGAAGGGCAGGTGGGTGCCGATGGCTCCAAGACGGAGATGTATTCCAGCTATTACCATCTGGCGGTAAAGGACAAGTGGGTACTGGTTCTCCGCTTCATGCCCGAAAACGTGAGCGCGGAGCGCCGCCGCCAGTTTGCCCGTTACTCAAGCATGCGCTACAAGGCCATGACGGCCCGCCAGAAGGGCGCCAGGGGAGTCATCTTCGTGGCCGGCCCGAATTCGAAGGTGCGGGAGGAGCTGGTGGGACTGAGCTATGATGCTTCGATGGCGGACTCCGGGATCGCGGCACTCTCGGTGCGCAAGGAGATCGGCGAGAAACTGGTTGCGGAAACCGGTAAGAATCTCAAGGAGATCCAGACTACTCTCGACAAGGGAGAGATGATGATGGGCATGAAGATTCCCAAGGCCGCTCTCGGGGCCCGGATCGACATTGTCCAGCAGAAGAGGATCGGCCGCAATGTGGTGGGACGGCTGGCTGCCGCGGATCCGGAAGCCCACAGGCGTCCGGCTCTTATTCTCGGGGCACATGTCGATCATCTGGGTACCCATGGAGGTGGCTCGCGGGCCACCGGGAAAGAGGCGAAGGAAATTCATTATGGTGCTGATGACAACGCCTCGGGGGTGGCGAGTTTGCTGGAGATCGCCCAGTATCTCTCCTCCCAACAGAAGACCGGAAAACTCAATCTCAAGCGAGATGTCCTCTTTGCGGCCTGGTCCGGCGAGGAAATCGGATTGATCGGCTCTTCCCATTTCGTCAAGGAGGTTGCCCGGAAGCTGAAAGGTGATGCAGACGCCAAGCTGAATGGGGTTTTTTCTGCCAATCTCAACATGGACATGGTGGGTCGTCTCGACAAATCCCTCGTCCTCCAGGGCACGGGATCCAGTTCAATCTGGCCTGGGATCATCGAACAGCGCAACGTCCCTGTCGGATTGCCCATCAAGACGCAGAGCGATGCCTATCTGCCCACGGATGCGACATCCTTCTACCTGCGCGAAGTGCCGATTCTGAACGCTTTCACTGGTGCTCACGATGATTACCACACGCCCAGAGATACCGCCGACAAGATCAATTACCCCGGGACCGAGCGCGTCACGCGTTTCATGGCCCTGGTAGCCCGCGGTCTGGCCGCCGCTGGAGAGGAGCCCGACTACGTCAAGGTGGAACGCCCTGAAGGGCAGGGGAGACGGGCCAACCTGCGGGCCTATCTGGGAACCATTCCCGACTATTCCCAGGGTGATATTGTGGGGGTCAAACTCTCAGGTGCCACCAAGGGCGGTCCGGCCGACAAGGCCGGCATCAAGGGCGGCGACGTGGTGGTCAACGTGTCCGGCAAGGAAGTGAAGAATATCTACGACTACACCTATGTGCTGGAGTCCCTCAAGGTGGGGGAGAAAGTGAAAATCACCGTGTTGCGCAAAGGCAAGAAGGTCACCCTGGAAGTGGTTCCGGGCTCGCGGGAGTGATGTTAGATAAAGAGAACTGAAATTCCAGGCCAAGGCCCGGATCCAAGTTTTCCTTATTTTCGCAGCTGCACGACTAAGGGGTTTCCCCGTTCTTTCAGGAGAAGCCAAGGGCTGTCCTGGAGTTTTGACCCGCGGGATGGATGACATTATCGACTGGGCTCCATTCTCCCTGTTTTCGCTGATTCAGGGATCCTACTAAGGATCTCGTATTTAATTAGAGAGGATTAAATATCAGGAGGATTTCTTTAACCTGAGACAGGAAGAATAACCATGAATATCTTTATCTCTTAAATTCATTTCTAAATTTCCTTTTGGCTGCACTGAGGTAGTCCGGTTATCTGAAGAACCTTGCCCGCAGCGCCACTGCAAGCAATGCGCTGCCACACCCTTGTCCTCTGCCTCACCCATGTCTGCCCAGACCCTGCCCCTTGTCCATGGCTCCGTGTCTTGTCCCGGGTCATATCCTGTTCGGTTCTTCCTTCTCCGCTTCGTTGCGTTCTTCTCGCTGCTGGCCTTGGTGAACTACCTAATCGTTCCCGGTGATGCCGGTTGGTTTGGCGTCAATCCGACTCCCTTTCTCCTCATCCCCGTGCTCCTCGGTGTTCGTTACGGATTCAGCGCCGGGCTCAGTGCCGGACTGCTCACCGTTCTGCTCCTGGTGGCGGGAAGGTATGTGGCAGGCCAGGGGATCAGTCTCACGGAGCATCGCTACACCCTGATTTCCTTCCCCCTCTTCGGGGTTCTCCTGGGTCAGGTTTCGGAGGGCCTGCAGCGGCGCGGATTGCAGTTGGAAAAAGAGAGAGAGGAGCTCAGGAGAGAGAACCGCCGGGTGCACGCCGAGCACGAGTTGCTCGTGCTTTCCCAGCAGGATCTCCAGCAAAGGCTCGAATTTCTTGGCACCGAGGCGGATTCTCTGGACGAACAACTGGAGGAGGCGGTGGAAGAAACGGTGGAAACCTGCAGCGATTTCGTCCCGTCAGATCTTCTCGCTGCTCTGGCCCGGATCACTCACGCAGGCAATGCGGCACTTTACGAGGTGCCTCCGGATTCCCGGGCTGCAGCTCTTGTGCGGGTCGCCTCCCTGGGGGACTCCGCGCACTTCCCGGAGCACCTGCTGCGGGATGATCACCAGATCGTGGCGGAGTCCCTGGCCCGGAACTGTTTCCTGGTCCAGAAGACCCTTCTGGAAAATCCCCCTTCACGCAGGCCCGGGTATCTCGCAGCTTATCCCATCATCAACGGTGCCGACAGGTCAACAACCCACGTGCTGATCGTGCAGGATGTGCCCTTCAACAACCTCCAGCCGGGTGCCTTTGAGATGATGAAGTCAGTCTGCGATCGAAGAAACGGTTCCCCAGCCCTGCCGCTTCATGACGAGGCCCGCCACCGCTCCATCGGCCAGTTTGAATTTTACGCTGCCATGGAAGCTGCGGTGACAACCCACACCAAGTACGCGGCCCCCTCCACCCTGGTGCGCGTTCCCTTCGATTTTGACGACGGGGTCGATCCCGCCGAGTCATTCCGCGACCTTCTGGAAGTGCTCCCGCACAGGACGCTTCTGAGCAACTCCCACGAGGAAGGTCGCCGATCTGTGCTCTTTCTTCTACCGGCCAACTCCGATCCTGTTGTGCGCGATGCGCTCCGGGACCTCTTTCTCGATTTCGTCGAGGAATTGGGGTTGGGACGGGAACACGCTCCCCACTTCGTCATGACCGCTCCTGGCGAATCTCCCCAGCAACTCTGGGGCAAGCTGGTTGCAGTCGGCCAGGACGTTTCCTTCCGCTAAGTTGAATCCGCCTGGAACCCGGAAAGGGGTTGCCCCGGAGGTTCACACAGAGGCGGGAGAGCCTTGAGGGGCTTCCGGCTTACCTGGCGTCAGATCCCCCGAAGGCGCCGCTGTACTGCCGGAGCACATCAACGCTCGACGCCTCGGTCTTCACCACCTTGCCGCCCACCTTGATCTGGGCAATGCAACCGACCAGGGAGTCGCGGCTTCGCTGTGACCTCGTGGCGCTGACCGCGCCACCTCCTCCGCGAGATCATGTCGATCCTGCCACCCCCGTTACCGAGACGGAGCCAGCCTTGTAGTAGCTGGTGAGGGGGATGCCATCGATGACGATGTTCTCGTCGTAGTTGGGCACCAGGGCAGTGAGGTTACTGGAACCTCTCTTGGTGGACAGCGTTCCATTGCCCTTGGTCGAGTCCTTGCGGTAAATCACGATATAGTCGACCGATACATCCTGGATGGCACGACGGAGGAAGTTCCGGATTTCGATCTTATAGCCACCGTTGTAACTGCTGGTGCGGGTGTCGCCCTTGCGATTACTGCCGGTTTTCTGGATGTTCCGGTAGAACATCATGCGGAGACCGCCGGCTGCTTCCAGTTCCACGGCGCGTTTCTCGACGAACTTGCGGTGCTCTTCGGAAAGCAGAGCCAAACTGAAGGTGACCGGGCGCAGGGTTGATTTCTTCTGCACGGTGACCTTTTCCCGGGCGGGATCGTAGCCGACCAGGCGCCCCTGGAAGGACTTGGTCTTGTCCGCGTTCTCAAAGCTGCGCCATTCCACGTCTGCAAGGGCGGGGCAGGCGAGGGCCAGCAGGAGGCACCAAAATCGTTTCATCGGAGTCCGATCCTAACAAATTTTCCCGGGGTGCCAACCTCTAATAGCCTCGAAATCAGGATCTCTCCTGACCGCGCAGCTTGGCCTCAATGAAGCCATCGAGGTCCCCGTTCATGACGGCCTGGATGTTTCCGGTTTCATGCCCCGTACGGAGATCCTTGACCATCTGATAGGGCTGGAAGACGTAGGAGCGGATCTGGCTGCCGAATCCGATTTCGCCCTTCTCGCCGTAGATTCGATCCGCCTCTGCCTTCTGTTTGTCCTCCTCAATCTGGTAGAGCTTGGCCTTGAGGAGTTCCCAGGCCAGTTCGCGGTTGCGCAGCTGGGAGCGTTCCTGCGTGCAACGGATGATGATACCGGAGGGACTGTGTTTCAGGATGACCGCCGTTTCCACCTTGTTGACATTCTGGCCGCCCTTTCCGCCGGAGCGGGTGGTCTGCACTTCGACGTCGCTCTCGGGAACCTCGATATTGATGTCCTTGGAGATCTCCGGTGTGCAGTCGATGGCCACGAATGAAGTGTGACGCTTACCGGCTGCATCGAAGGGCGAGATGCGGACCAGGCGATGCACCCCGCGTTCGTTCTTCAGGTAGCCGTAGGCATACTCTCCCTCGATCTTGAGGGAGGCGCTTGAGATGCCCGCACCTTCCCCCTCCTGCTCGTCCGTGACGGACACCTTGAAGCCCCGGCTCTCCGCCCAGCGCATGTACATGCGCTGGAGCATCTGGGCCCAGTCGAAAGCCTCCGTGCCGCCAGCCCCCGCCTGGATGGACAGGTAGGCGTTGTTGGGATCGGTTGGCTTGTCGAGCAGGGTTACCAGCTCAAAGGAATCGATGTCGCGAGTGAGGGCCTTGAACTCGTCGGAGGCCTCTTGGGCCGAGTCGGCGTCATCGAATTCGCGCGCCAGTTCGATCCCGGCCTCCACGTTCTGGAGGCGTTCCTCGAGCTTGAGGAAGGGGTGGAGTTTGCCCTTGAAGCGGCTGGCCTCCCTGACCGTCGACTGGGCGGCATTCTGGTCGTTCCAGAAGTCCGGGGCCTCCATCTTCTTCTCGATGGTGGTGAGGTTCTTTTCCAGTTCAGGGACGTCAAAGATACCTCCGGAGTTCCGACAAGCGGCCCTTGAGGGCCGTGGTGTCGAGTGCCTGGAGGTCGTCGCTGAATGAAGGTTCTGGCATGGGAGCGGAGGTAGGACACTGCACGGCCTGAGTCAAGGCGCTCTTGGGTTCCGGAGCCATTGGATGGTCCCGGGGTGCCACGGCAGGGACGGCAGGGGCTTCTTGATTCCGGGAACAGGGTGGGCACACTTCCTGCCATGAATGGTTTTGTCCGGTTTCCCCCTTTTTCCTGCCTTGGCCCGGCGCTGATCCTGTTCCTTGCGGCTTGCGGGCCCACTGGTGGTGGAGGCGGATCCGTGTCGGGAAGCGGTTTCTCCCGGAAGATCGAGTTCGCCCCGCGCTATAATATCGAGAAAGCGGTCATGATCGTCTTCCAGGCAGACGACTTTCAGCCGTTACCGGGGAGTGGTGTGGGAGGCAGATTCGCATTCCTGCGGAAGGGAGACGGGGTCGGCCAGGAGAGATTCGGGGAGTGGTTTGGTCCGGGGGTCTCCCTTCGCGCCGAGGTGGACGTGACCGAGGTTGAGTTCGGAATCCACCGGGTGCGCTGCACCCTGCTGGCGAACCGGGGCGACGGGTTTGTCCCGACCTCGCAGGGAGATCGCCGGGGCAAGGTCCTGCTCAAGCGGGTGAAGCAACTGACCGAAGTGCTTTGATCGGTCTGTTGTGATGATTCAGGGGTTAGATTGCTTCAGTCTGCCTTCACCTTTTTTGAAGCCGCAGCAAAAGTCACGTAGAGCACCATATGAAAAGCCCCGGGACGGTTCTCTCGTCGCGGATCAGGAAACCGACGCCAGAGCAACCCGGATCATGTCGTTGAAACTCGTCTGGCGTTCCTCGGAAGTGGTGGCTTCCCCGGTCCGGATGTGATCGGAAACCGTGCAGATGGCAAGGGCCCGCTTTCCGCACTCGGCGGCACAGCCGTAAAGCCCCGCAGCTTCCATCTCAATGCCCAGCACGCCCATTCTCTCCATGACGTCGAACATGCCGGGGTCCGGGGTGTAAAAGAGGTCGGCGGAGAAGAGGTTGCCGGTGCGGACCGGGATTTCGAGTTGCTCGGCGGCCGCCACCGCCCGGCGAGCCAATTCAAAGTCCGCGATGGCCGCGAAGTCGTGGTCCCGGAAGCGGCTGCGGTTGACCTTGGAGTCTGTACACGCTCCGGTTCCGATCAGGATGTCGCGCAGCTTGACCTCCTGGTGCGAAGTGCCACAGCTCCCCACCCGGATAATGTTCTCCACCCCGTACTCGGCCCACAGTTCCCTGGCGTAGATGGAGATGGAAGGAATACCCATCCCACTCCCCATGACCGAGACCGCGGTTCCCTGGTAGCTGCCGGTGAAGGCCAGCATCCCCCGCACTCCGTTGACCTGTCGGGCCTCTTCGAGGAAGCTTTCCGCAATGTGCCGGGCCCGCAGGGGGTCGCCGGGCATGAGGACGGTGGGAGCAAAATCCCCGGGAGCGGCTTCAATATGAGGGGTGGGAGTGGGCATGGCGGATGGGGGTTGATGCTTCCGGGGAGAAACTAGCCCAGGAGGGACGTGCCGCTCTCCATGGCAGGCAACGAGAAGTAGTCTGCGATGGTCTGGCCGATGTCTGCAAAGGTTTCCCGCGCCCCGAGGCTGGCCCCGTCCAGAACGGCTTTTCCATGCAGCAGGACCGGGACGTCCTCGCGGGTGTGGTCGGTCCCGGGCCAGGTGGGGTCGTTTCCATGATCCGCCGTGATGATGAGGAGATCGTCCGGCTCAAGGGTCGCGAGAAGAGCGGGGAGGGCGGCATCGAATTCCTGCAGGGCCTGACCGTAGCCCAGAACATCGCGCCGATGACCGTAGAGGGCATCAAAGTCGACGAAATTGGTCATCACGAGGCTGCGATCGCCGGTCCGCTGGAGGGCGGACAGGGTTTTTTGCCAGAGCGCCGGGTGACCACTGGCCCTGACCTCTTCGGTGATGCCGGTATGAGCGTAGATGTCGCCAATCTTGCCTACCCCGATGACCGATCCGCCCGCCTCGCAGAGTCTCTGGAGAATGGTGGGCGAGGGAGGAGGGACCGCAAAATCGTGACGGTTGCCAGTCCGTTTGAAATCCTCGGGACCGGATCCGAGGAAGGGCCGGGCGATGACCCGTCCAATCATGAGGTCGCTTTCGTCGAGAAGGCTGCGGACGCAGCGGCACAGGTCGAGCAGTCGTTCGAGCCCGAAGTGTTCCTCGTGAGCCGCAATCTGGAAGACACTGTCGGCCGAGGTGTAGTAGATGGGCCTGCCGGTGGTGAGGTGCTCCTCACCCAGCCGGGAGATGATCTCGGTACCCGAGCTGTGGCAATTACCGAGCGAGCCCTCCACTCCGCTGTGCTCAGCGATCCGGGCAAGTAGCTCCGCGGGAAAGCACGGCCTTTCCTTCGGAAAGTAGGACCATTCGAAGGGAACCGGGACGCCAGCAATTTCCCAGTGTCCGCTGGGGGTGTCCTTGCCCGGGCTGATTTCCCGGGCGAAGGCCCAGGAGCCCGCGATCTCCTCCGGTGGGATCATCCCGGCGGGTGGGCTTCCGCACCTGGCCTGGAAGGCGTGCAGGAGTCCCAATCGGGCGAGATTGGGAAGCTGCAGGGGGGAGCCGGCGAGGGCAAGGGTATCGGCGATGTGTCCCAGGGTGTTGGCGCCCTCGTCGGTAAATCCGTCCCCTCTGAAGCAGGCCGCATCGGGGGCGCTCCCGATCCCGAGGGAGTCCATGACGAGGAGGATGACTCGTTTCATCCGGCCATGACTCGGTGGTGAATGACCGGGAATGCCTCCGGCGCCCCGGCGCCCACCGTGAAGGCGGCACATACTTCGCCGGCCGCCCGTTGGGCGTCTTCCTCCGAGGCGGCATGAACGACCGCGAGCGGTCGATCGCTTCCTACTTCCTCCCCGAGGGCAGCCACCTGGCCCAGGCCCACGCGGTGATCGATTCCCTGTCCGGGATCGGTGCGTCCGCCGCCAAGGCGGACGATGATCAGGCCGAGTTCACGGGTGTCGATTGCGGTCACGGTGCCGCTTTGCGCCGGCCTGGCCTCCAGCACGACCGGACCAAGGGGGAGGTGGGACGCCGCCCGTTCGAGAAGATCCCCGGGTCCTCCCAACGTGCAGACCATCC
This sequence comes from Verrucomicrobiales bacterium, assembly GCA_003483645.1. Taxonomy (GTDB): domain Bacteria; phylum Verrucomicrobiota; class Verrucomicrobiia; order Verrucomicrobiales; family Akkermansiaceae; genus Roseibacillus_B. Next base: position 14,885 of record DMYM01000401.1, on the reverse strand, counting down.
TGGCGAACCGTTCGGCGGCCTGGCCTGAGTCGAGGGCTCGGCGCAGGCTCGTCAGGGCCTCTTGCTCGGAGGTCGAGAGGCCACTCGTCTGGAGAACTTCCGCGCAGAGCGCCAGGATGACGGTTTCGAGGCGGTCGTTGCGTGTGCTGGTGGTGAGAAACTCGATTGCTTCCCGCACCTCGATTGCGTTGCCCGCGCTGTTGGCGAGGCACTGGTTCATATCGGTGAGCAGGGCGGTGGTGGGTGTGCCCGCCCCGGTGGCAACCTCCGCGATGCTCCGGGCCAGTTCCCGCGATGCCTCCGTGGTGGGCATGAACGCCCCGTCGCCCACCTTGACGTCCATGACGAGGGCATCGAGTCCGGCCGCCAGTTTCTTGGAGAGGATGGAGGCCGTGATGAGGCCAATGGACTCCACGGTGGCGGTGATGTCACGGATGGAATAGAGCCGTCCATCGGCTGGAGCGAGCAGGCCGGTCTGGCCGATGATGGCTACCCCGGCGCTCCGCACGGTCTCGCGGAAGAGGGCGTTGTCCGGGGCCGTGTGGTATCCGGGAATCGATTCGAGTTTGTCGAGGGTGCCGCCGGTATGGCCCAGTCCACGCCCGGAAATCATGGGAACGTATCCCCCGCAGGCAGCCAGGAGCGGGCCGAGCACCAGGGAGACGAGATCCCCCACCCCGCCGGTGGAGTGCTTGTCGATGACCGGTCCGTCGAAGTTCTCGTCCTGCCACGCCATGACGTCCCCGGAATCGCGCATGGCAAGGGTGAGCGCCACGCATTCCTCCCGGCTGAGGCCCTGGAAGTAGATGGCCATGGCGAAGGCCGCGACCTGGCCCTCGCTGATGGCACCGCTGGTCAGTCCCTCCACGAAGAAATCGATCTCCTCCTGGCCGAGGGGATGGCCATCCCGCTTACGGCGAATGATTTCCTGGGGAAGGTATTTCATCACGGCGGGTTCCGGCGCGGCAGGGCGTTCAGGAAAACAGTTTTGCGAGCAGGGGCCAGGCCTGTGCCCCGAGATAGATTCCCACGATTCCGACCACCCCGGCAATGGCCGGGGGGGCAGGGAGGGGGAGCTTGCAGGCACTGAAGAGGATGCCGACGATCATGCCGACGGCGAGGGCGAGGAGAATCTCGATCATTGGTTTTCTGGAAGATGGCTGCGGGTCCGGCATGGGCATGGTTCTGCTTACAGGCTCAGGGCGAGAAAGAGCCCGGCGATGGCGGCGCTCATGAAGTTGGCGAGGGAGGCTGCAAAGACGGCCTTCAGGCCCAGGCGGGCGATGTCCTTGCGCCGGGTGGGAGCCATTCCCCCCAGTCCCCCGAGCAGGATGGCGATGGAGGAAAGATTCGCGAAGCCGCAGAGGGCAAAGGTGACGATGCCCTCGGAGAGTTGCGAGAGGGAGCCGTCGTCGAGGAGAGCCTTGTAGGCCACGAACTCGTTGAGGACGATCTTCTGGCCGATGAAGCTTCCGGCCCGGCTGGCCTCCTCCCAGGGAACACCAAGGATCCAGGCGAGAGGAGCGAAGATAACGCCCAGGATCTGCTGGAGGGTGAGATCGGAGTGTCCGAACCAGCCCCCCACCGTTCCCAGGCCAAGATTGAGGAGCGCGATGAGCGCGATGAAGGCGAGCAGCATGGCCCCCACATTGAGAGCGAGTTTCAGGCCGGCGGAAGCTCCCTGGGCCGCGGCATCGAAGACGTTGACGGGTTTGTCCTCGTCGTCGTCATGGGGCAGGTGTTCCTCGGGCACTTCGCTCTCCGGGAGGAGGATCTTTGCAAAAAGCAATCCGCCTGGCGCAGCCATGAAGGAGGCGGCGAGGAGATATTCCAGCTTCACTCCCATGCCGGCATAGGCTGCGAGGACCGATCCGGCGATGGAGGCAAGACCACCCACCATGATGGCGAAGAGTTCCGACTGGGTCATGCGGGGGATGTAGGGGCGCACCACGAGCGGGGCCTCGGTCTGTCCCACGAAGATATTGGCGGTGGCCGAGAGGGATTCCGCCCGGCTCGTCCCGAGGGCCTTGCGGAGGGCTCCGCCAAGGGTCCGGATGATGAGGGGCATGATCTTCAGATGGTAGAGGACCGCGATCAGCGAAGCGAAGAAGATGATGACGGGGAGAACCTTGACCACGAAGATGAAGCCCATCGAGTCCTGCTCGGCGAGCGAGCCGAAGAGAAAGGTGATGCCCTTGTCCCCGCTCGCGATGATGGCCCGGACCAGCCCTGAGAGAGCACCCAGGACGGCCTTGCCCTGGGGGGTGAAGAGAACGAAGGCTCCGAGTCCCGCCTGGACGAGAAAGGCTCCCAGGACGCTACGGAGGCGAATGGCGCGACGGTTGGAGGAAGCAAGCACCGCGATGCCCAGAAGGGCGGCCATTCCGAGAAGGGAGACGAGCGCAGACATTGTGGCGGAAGAACGATGCCCTACCAGAGATGGTGGGCCGCGGCCATCGAAACCGTAGCGCAATCTTCCTCTTTCAGCGCAGCCTTGACAGGGGGAGGCGGGCTCGGGAGGTTGGGTTAATGATATGCGCAGGGGGGCAGGATCTGATCATGGTGCCGGTGTCCGGCCGGGGGCCCGCTCCCCTCGGGGAAATCTAGAACGTGGGCGATGGACAAGGCGCGTGGGATTGTGATCCGGCTCACCAGGCTGGGGGACACCAGCCTGATCGTGCACTGGTGCACCGAGGAGGCGGGTTTGTTGAAGACGGTGGCGAAGGGTGCGCGGCGGGCCAAGAGCCCTTTTGCAGGCAAGCTCGACCTCTTTGTGGAAGCGGACCTCGTATGGGTGCCCAGCCGGAAGAGCGAGTTGCACATCCTGAAGGAGGCGGAGGTGGCCGAGTTCCGCACCGAGTTGCGTCGTAGCTATGCCGACACAATGCTGGCGGCCTACTTTGGGCAGCTCCTTGAACAGGTTGTAGAGCGTGAGCACCCCGTTCCGGAGCTCTTCGACCTGTTGCGGCGCGCCCTTTCCTACCTCGTGAAGACACCGGCGGACCGTCGGACGCTCCTGCATTACGAGCGGCAGCTGGCGGAACTGTTGGGAGTGGGCCATGAAGGGCTGAATGCGGGAGCTGCCCTGGAGCGGGCCTTTGGAGGATTGCCCAGGTCGCGGGCGGACTGTCTGGCCCTCCTCGGCAATGATTCCGGCGGGGTTTGATTTGCACCCTTCCTGCCGGGAACGCTCCCCCTCCGGTCAGAGGGTCCTGGTCTTGAACCTTGCGCCAAGGAGCCAGTTGCGGATCAACTCGCTGTTGGCGGTGAGGTTGCCGGTCACGCGGTAATTGGAACGGCGCAGGACGCGGGCGTCCTCGCGGGATTCGTCGACCACACAGTAGGGGCTGGCGCCGGAGGAATGGATGAAATGGATCTCGCCTCCGTCCGTGACCACCAGGAAGGCGACGTGGCTGTCGAGGCCCACGATATAGATTCCGTTCCCGCAGGACAGGACTTCGGAGAGAAACTGCTCGTAGTCAACACCCACCCGGATCTTCATGTCGTCAGGAGGGAGAAAGGTGCCCAGGATGTTCTGCGACGCCTGCTGGGCGAGAGGGGCCCACTCAACACGGAAGCCCGCATCCTGGAGAACGGAGGAGACGAAGTATCCGCAGGCCACCTTGCCGTGGCCCGGTTCGTGTGCGATGCCATTGAAGTCCCAGGGGGTGCCCAGCCAGCAGCGCATCAGGCGGGGAAGACTCAGTTCCAGCAACTTGCGGGCCTGTGCCAGGATTTCCATGCGCTCGGTGTTGCTGGTGGTCCGGCGGTAGTCGGCACTCAGGCGCCTGCGATGTTCTTCCAGGTCCTCTGAGAGAACGGAATAGGTCTTAGGGTCGGGAGCAGGGCCGGAGGTGGTGGACGAACCGATGACTTCCTCCACCAGGGAGACGATTTGGCCACGATAGAACCAGCCCGCGCTACAAGCGCCGACGAGCAGAAGGAGGAGGGTGAACCGGACGAGGATCTTCCGCACCCGGAGATCCTATCCCGGGAAGTGCGGAAATTCCAGCACTGATCAATTCGCTAGTTTTCGGGCAGGGCGGGACTCACCTTGACCCGCAGGAAGGCTTCCTCGTGATCTCGAACCGGGCTGACCATCCTCCATCCCAATCCGGGCCAGAGCTCGAAGGGATGGGCGGCCACCTCGAAGAGCCGGGGGTCGCTCTGCCACTCGATGAGGTCGTGGGAGAGCTCCGGGATCATGTTGGAGAGAACGGGGGCAGAGGGATTCACGAGGACGTGTCCGCTCAGGTAGTGCTCACCGTCCTTGTCGGTGACGAGCTGAATCTCGAAGTCGGCGTAGTGGCGCGCCTCTTGCGGGTCGGTTCCGGTGAAGTACTCCCAGCCATTGTCGCGGCCATCGCGGTCGTCATCGGCGGAGAAGTCCGGGATGGGGTCGCCTTCGTCTAGCTGGAAGGCTTGGCGGGCCCAGTCCTCGTAGGACATGCAGAAGCCTTCTTCGGGGATGCAGATGGACCAGTCCGCGGTGGGCGGGAGGGCCGCCAGCATGAGAGAATTGTCTGCGTAGGTGAGGGGGAGCCACTCGAGCGGGACCTTGTCCCACTCGTCGCCGGGACGCTCGGAGGGTTGCGGGCCCGGGTCGGGATTCGGATCGAAGGCGCCTCCGAAGTCGAGGACCTCGACGCCATAGATATTTTGGGGCACGTAGGCGAAGGAGCGCTCGTGGATCTCGATCTCCCCGGGGCGGTGCCAGTAGTAGTTTCGGGGCCGGAAGGTGACGAAGGTGGGAGTGGGATCGGAAGGATCCGCGAAGTCGATGAAAGTGAGATCGCCGCCCACGACAATGAGGAGGTCGTCCTCGATATGGAGGTCGTAGACGCGCAGATCGGGAAACTCCCACTTCTGGACATCCAGGAAGGCGCCATCGAAGTCCCAGCGGTAGACGTCGATTTGAGCGGTGCGTAGATCGTCGGCGTAGGAGTCATCTCCCAGCACCATGGTCGCTCCCTCGAAGTCCTTCGCGCCCCAGGCCCAATCGGGTGCCGTGACTTCTGCGATGAGAAAGGCGTTCACGCCATCGAAGGCGAGGGTCTGGATCCTGAGATCGCGATGCCAGTTGTCATCCTGATCGCGGTAGGACTCCCCGTGCGTGCTGAAGAGGAGGTGGCCGCCGGCGGGAGTGAGGACTCCGTGCTCGAAGGTGCCGGGCAGTTCCGCCGGGTCGCCCTCCACCGGTTTGGCGGGATCGCTGAAGTCGACGTGGCCCAGCCAGTGACGCGCGATCCAGCGACTGGTTCCGTCGCGCTCTTCAATGGTCTCGCTCTTTTGGGTGCCGTAGTAGAGGGTGGATCCGACAACTTTGACCGCGCCCTCCGACCAGGTCTCCTCGCCGGTCTCGAGGCCGACGGAGGCCAGGATCTGGGGGTTGGTCTTGTCGGAGATATCGACACTGTAGGCCCGGCCCGGGGTGGGCGGAGCCCAGAGGCCCGGTCCCCAGTCGATATCCCGGAGGGGGAAGCCCCAGGCGGAACTCAGTTCGCTGGGGTGCCAGAGGAGCGTGCCGTCCGGGAGCAGGGCGCCCGTATAGTCCGCACGAAAGCCCCATCCGAATTGGTCTTCGATTTCGGAGGTATGGCCGTGGCTACCGACGATGATGGGCCGGTCCGGATCGCCGAGGTCGACCACGGTAGTGGTGAAGATCACGCGGGTGGGTTCCCCTTTCGCGATGAGGGACTGGGTCTGCGCCACGAAGAGGCAATCGCCATGAAGGAACGACCCGCTCAGCTCACCGCCGGGCAGTTCGAGGGTGGTGATCAGTTCCTCGGCATCGTCCGCCGGGCTGAGGTGGAGGTAGGAGGAGTCCGCACTGCTTCCCCACCATTGCCAGGAGTTGTCCCCGCGTTCCAGCTGGTAGAGCCGGTCGTCCTTCCGGTAGACTGAGTCGACGGGCCAGGCGAGCATCAGTTCGGCCAGGAGCTTGGGGTTGTCGCGGTCGCTGATGTCGAGCGAACGCAGGGCGCGGCCGGAGATGGAGACCACCGCATCGTCAAGCACCTTGGCGCGGCGGGCCTGGAACTGGTGCTCGAAGGATCCGCGCCTGGTGAGTTCCCGGTCGCCCAGTTCCACCAGTTGCACCCCGCTCTGCCATCCCTTCTGCGGATCGGACCCCTGGTAGGGCACGAGGAGAAGGTCGTCGGCGGGATAATAGCCGAAGGCCTTTTCGTCCCAGTTGGCCTCGGTCCAGGACCAGCCGTCCTCTGCGCCGATGTAGACGCGGGAGGCCAGGAAAGTGTTGGAGGGATCGCTCACATCGAACCAGGAGACCGCGATCTTGCTGTCTTCCACTCCGATGGAAAGGAGGGCGTCTTCGCCGTAGGGCTGCAGGTAGGTGGAAAAGCCGGGAATCTCCAGCTCGCTCACCATGCGGGGAGAGAGAGGCCGCGAGAGGTCGATCACAAAGAGGGGGTCGATGCGCAGGAAGGTCACCACGTAGAGGAGGTTCCCCGAGAAGCGGGCGGCAGTGATGGTCTCGTTGTTGGCGAAGGTGAGAGATCCTCCGCGGCGCCCGGTGGCGAGGTCGAAGGTCTCCACGCTGGCACTGATCCGGCGAGTTCCGTTGACGTTGCGCCAGATCTGGCTCACCACGGTGAGGACGTCGTCCTTGAGACGCATGTTGAACTTGTTGCGGACCTCGCCGGCCACCTGGAAGCGGTGAGAGACCTGCAAGAGTTGGTTGGGATTGGAGATGTCGACCACGTGGACAGTGGAGATCGACTGGCCGCGCACCTGGTCGTAGGCGTTGGTGGAAATGAGGAGGGCCTCGGAGGTGGCCTGGACCTGCGCCCCCCAGTAGCTGTAAAGCTCGCTGCCGAGGCTCAGGGGGTAATCGACGATCGGGTTTTCGGGATCATTGAGGTCGATCTTGGTGATGGCCAGGCCGGATCGGTTCAAGACGTGCACGACACCGTTCAGGTCCGTGGTCTCAACCCGCCACGAGTTGCGGGAGACCACGTAGAGGATGTTGCCGATGAGGCGGGATTCCAGGATGGCACCCGGGACGCGGAAGGTATCCCGCAGGGTGAGTTCGGTCGGCGAGTCGTGGGCCACCAGGTCGACCTTGCCGTCGCCCGTATTGCGATCGTAATTGAGAAGCATGACGAGATTGGCCTGCGGGTGGATGTACATCTGCTCGCCGTAGCCATCGACGGGGTAGGTGGCGAGCCGCCTGGGCGCGGCGGGATCGGAGACATCGATGGCCTGGAGACCCTTGTACTGGTTGAAAAAGTAGAGAGTCTCGTTGCGCCATTTCCAGATGTCGGACTCTTCCACCACTTCTTCGCCTTCCGGGCTCGCTGCGTCCACAGCCGCGAAGCGCTCAGGGCCGGCTTGATTGCCGTCCGAATCGGTGGGGTCGAAATTGGTGATCCCCTGGTAAACGCTGTAGGGGAAGAGATCGTGTTTGCTGATGGAGACCTCGCAGTCTGCCTCGGCCACGTCGTCGGGCAGGCGGAGTTTAAGGAAACCCTCACTGCCCTCGAGGTGGGCGATGGTGACCGTCTTCCAGTCGCCCTCTTCGGTGCGCACGCGCAGGCGGACGCGCCGCACGCCACCGGTCAATTTCATGACCACTGCCCGATTGGTCATCTGGGCCTCGATGGGCTGAAAGGTGTCGTCTTCGGCCCGCAGCGGGGGCGCGAGAAAAGTGGCCGCCAGAACCAGCGCGACCAGAACCGGAAGAGAGGGAGAGTTCATGACAAGAAGGAGAAAGGTCTGGACCTTTGGTTTTAGATGGATTGGGTCCGCGAGGCGAGGTTTTTTGGGAATGGGGACGATTCGGGAACTGGAGGCTTCGAACAGGCCTTCATGGGCAAGCCACAGCGAGAGGAAGCGGGGATTCAGGAGAAATTCCGGCGGTCCGACATCGGCACAACAGCCTGAGTCCCAGTCCCAAGCCCGAGCCGCAAACTCGACCGGCCAGTTTCCAGGTAAATCTCAGGATCCAAAGAGCAATCCTCCCGCGTCCTGAGTTTTGGGAACTTGGAGATTGGTCTTATTTGGAGATTGCCCCGTCGAGTTTCCTCACGAGCCGCGTTTCTTCACGAGAGTGTAATAAACCTTCTCCCCGAGGAGGGGTTTGCCCCCGGTCGAGGTGACGCCCGGCAGGCTGATGGTATAAAGATACCCTTCTCTCAGATCACCGACCTTCACCACGCAGGTGCGGGTGATCGGTGAAACCTCGGTGACCGCGCAGGGAACGTCCTTGTTGTCGATCTTTGGTGATCCGTAGCCCTGGTGATACTTATAGGTATGGCGGCGGACTTTCACGCCTTGCAGGACGGCCGCATCGACCGGTTGGGTGAAGCCGAGGGCGAAGCCCCGGTCGAGCAGTTTGACGCGGTCAATGGCCAGGAACTCCCCGGCGTCTTTCTTCAGGCGGACTCTGACCAGACCGTTAGCGCCGGCCCAGGAGAGATGGGTCTTGGCGATCCAGAGTGATCCATCCGGGGTAAAGGTCATGCGATGGTTCCCCCGGCCGAGCGCTCCCGTGCGCAGGAAGGGAATGGCCGCGCCCTGGGAGACATTGCCCACGGGGTCGGGCAGGAAGCGGACGAGATTCGCATGGTTCATCTCGCCGATGAGCATCTGCTCCCCGAGGGGACCGAAGACACCCTTTGGGATCATGTGCGGTTCGGTGGGCGAATTGGCCAGTTCGCCATGCGGGAACAATCCCATGGCGGGGCTGCGCATCCTGTCGAGTTCAGCCACCGGCACCTTGAGCGGTTCGCGGGTCCAGCCCTCCGTCCAGACCAGGGAAGCCGGGTGGCCGTGGAATTGTCCCTCGCGGACATGGAACACCTTGCTGGTTCCAAGCCAGTCTCCCTGATTGTCGGTGACGTAGAGGCGGCCGTCCTTGTCGAAGCCGAGCCCTTCCGGGGACCGGAACCCGCTGGCAAAGGGCCACCACTTCCTGCCATCGGGGGAGACCTTCAGGACCCATCCGCGGTAGGGTACGCGGGCATACATGCGGCCTGCCCGCCCCTTGAACTTTCCCCAGCCGGGTCCATTCAGCATGTGCTCGCGGGCCAGGCCGATTTCGCTCCAGCGTCCGCGTAATTCCTTCCGGATGCCCGCCCCATTGGAGGCGGTGCCGAGGGAGAGATAGAGGTTGCCCTCCCGGTCGCGGGTGGGGCCGAAGGCAAACTCATGGTAGTTGCCCGTCATCCCGAAGCTGTCAAAGACGGTTTCGTAGAGATCGGCCACCCCGTCACCGTCGGTATCGGCGACGCGGGTGAGTTCGGGACGCTGCATTACGAGGAAACTGGATTCGCTTTCAGCGAGAAGCCCGAGTGGTTCGTGCAGACCTTCCGCGAATCGCTGCCAGGTGCCCGCCTCCGGGTCGTGGAGGAGAACCTCGCCGCGGTGAAAGCACATCGCGAGGTTGCCGCCGGGAGTGGTGTCGATGCCGCCGATCTGCGGATCGATCCCGGGCGGGAGGGCGATCCTGTCGATGCTGAAGGTGTCCGTCCAGACGTCGGCGGAGGCGAGGCAGGAGGCGAGGGCCAGGATGAAAACAGGACGCATCATGGTCTTGGGGTCAGCGTGATGGTAAGGCGGCCGTTCCCGTCGAGGACCGCGGATTCGGTGGAGATCGACATCTTGTCGGAGGACTTGAACTTCAGGGCCGGCGGGACCCTGCCCTTCAGCTCGAAGCTGCGTGCAAGGGCCGTTCCGTCGGCCGTTGGCCGGATAGTCTCCGCCACCTCCATTTCCCCCACCCGCCAGCGGAAGGTGGGGAGTCCTCCCACAAGCGAAT
>DMYM01000401.1:485-4815 GCA_003483645.1 Verrucomicrobiales bacterium | reverse complement strand
CCCGCCAGCGGAAGGTGGGTAGTCCTCCCACAAGCGAATATCCGAGGAACTTGGGAGGGGACGGGGCGGAGTTGCCTGGATCGAGCAGCAGGGGAACAGGGTTTTGTTCCTCGCGGAGGAGGATCTCGCCCTGGATCTTGGAGAGTCCGTTTCCGTTTCCGCGCCAGACCGCCCAGCCATCGATGAAATCACCCGTCCAGATGTAGCGCAGGCGGCACTCGCCCGCATCCCAGCAGTAGTGCAGATGATCGTTGACAGCGACTGCAATCGCAGCGGGTCCGGCATCCGGCATGAAGATGCGCTGCACCTGCGGGCGTTTGCGCATGCTCGGGGAGGCGTAGAAGGGATCGAGTCCCTTCACCTTGATTTCCTTCAACCCCTTGGAGGCCTCGACGATATGGGCATGGATCAGTTTGAGGCTGGCGTCGCCCACGTGCCCCATGGGCGGCATCTGGATCACGCCCTTGCGCTTCTGGACGGGCTTCTTGCACCAGGCGAGGAACTCGTCGATTTTGACCGAGTAGAGCTTGGAGACTTCGACCAGCGAAGGGCCCACCAACTGGCGGTCGGGCAGGTGGCAGGCCGCGCAGTGCTGGCTGAAGAGCGTCTTGCCGTCCTGTGCCCCGAGTGAGAATGGCGAAAGTGCCGTTGCCAGGATGGCGTTTCGCAGGGTGAGGAGGCTGCGCATGGGGGAAACCAAGGGAGATCCTGCCCATAAGCAAGAGGAATTCAGAATTGGGATGACAGGCCTGTGAAAGCCCGAGACTGTTTCTGCTGGGCTGGCAGGAGGTTTTGGTGGTTTTCCGTTTGACCGGGAAAGTGGGGCTTCCGGGTTCAAGGGGTTCAGCCTCTCAGCTCACGCCCAGAATCATAACCGAGGAACCCTCCAGCAGGTCGCCTGCGTGAGATCCCAGGAGATCCTGGTAGAGTGGCGACTCCGGAGTCAGGACGGTACAGTCAAAGCCGTCATATTCGACGGTGTGGCCGCCACCTGCAGGGGTGAGGAAATAGAAGACGACTTTGCCATCGTGTTCAGTTTCGACGAGTGCACCGGCTCCGATTCCGTCGTCCTCGTCATAGGGTGCCGGGTCAAAAACGGTGAGGAGTCGGACAGAATCGGCAAGTTTCTCCGCCTGCTCGGCCTGAGCGCCGGCGAGATAGGCAGCTTCGATTGCTCGAGTGTCGTATTTGCCGTCCGACTTGGTTTCGTCGCCGGTGGCATTTTCCCTGGCGTTTTCAGCGGCCGCCAGCGTGATGGTGAGTTGTTCCTCGAGCAGGGAACGGATCTGACGAATCAGTGCTGGTTTGGACATCACGGGAGAGCTCGTTCAGGCCATGGTGGCAATGAGATCGTAACCGCGATGGTCCGTAATCCGGACCTCCGCGAATTCTCCGACAGTCAGATCGGTGGGGACGAAGACGCGGCCGTCGATATCTGCAGCATCCCATTCAGAGCGGGCGATTCCCTCTTCCTCCACCAGGACCTTGCGGATCGATCCCACCTGTTTCCGGTTCGCGATCCCCGCGACCTCGTCGATCGCGCCGGTGAGTTCACGGTGGCGGGCCTTGATGGTCATGTGATGGAGGTGGGATTCGAACTCGTGGGCCCGGGTGCCTTCTTCGCGGGAATAGGAGAAGATTCCACAACGCTCGAACTGAAAGGTGCGGATAAATTCAAGCAACTCGTCATGATCTTCCCTGGTTTCGCCTGGAAAACCGGTGATAAAGGTGGTGCGGATGGCGAGATCCGGTATCTGTTTCCGCATTCGCCCCAGCAGGTCGCGGATGTAGCGGCCATCGGTCTTCCGGTTCATGGTGTCCAGCATGTGATCACTGATGTGCTGGAGAGGGATGTCGACGTAGTTGGCCACCTTCTCACAGGTTGCAATGGTTTCGATCAACTCGTCGGACCAGTGGGCGGGGTGGGTGTAGAGGAGGCGCACCCAGAAGTCGCCCTCGATCTCGTTGAGATCCCGGAGGAGGGAGGCAAGCGATTCTCCGCGGGATGAGTCGACACCCGAGGTTGGCCTGGCCCGCCGGCCGGGTCCCTCCCAGCGGTCCATTCCGAAGTAGGTGGTATCCTGAGAGATGAGGTTGAGTTCCCTCACTCCGGCCTGCACCAGGCTCTCCGCCTCGCGCACCACCGAGTCCTGGGTGCGGGAGCGATGTTGTCCCCGGATCTTCGGGATGATGCAGAAGGAGCAGGTGTGGTTGCAGCCTTCCGCAATCTTGACGTAGGCCATGTGGCCGGGGGTGAGGCGGAAGCGCGGGGTGGTGTAGTCGGGAATGAAGCGGGGTTTTGTGGTGACGACGTCGAGCGCCTCGTCGCCCGGCGCCCGGGCGAGGACCCTGCGCACGATGGGCCCCACCTGCGTGACCTGGTCGAGCCCGATAAAGGCATCCACCTCGGGAAGGAGTCCTGGCAGGCGCTCGTCCTCGTTCCTGGAGAGGTTGAAGCGCTGCGAGAGGCATCCTGCCACGATGATCTTCTGCTTTTCGCGGGCGGGATCCTGCTGCCGGGAATTGACGGCCTCGATGATGGTCTGCACGGACTCTTCCTTGGCCACATCGATGAAGGAACAGGTGTTCACGATGAGGACATCGGCAAGATCCGGTTCCGGAGTCATGATCATGCCCTCCTCCTGGAGGTGTCCGATCATGATTTCGGAATCGATCAGGTTCTTGGCGCAGCCAAGAGAGATAAGACCGACTTGAGTGGGCAACTTCGGCAGGGGTTACTGGTTATCTGTCAGGGGGAGGGGATCTAGTTCGTGATACGTCGCAAATCAACGCGAAAGCGTTCTGTCATAGTAAACAATAACTTAATCACTGATAACTCTCATCTTGGCCTTTGTCAGGCATCAGCATTCCGGAAAGGGGCCCGGGTTGAGGGCCCTTCCGGGTCGATGAGCACAGGCCGGTCTGCTTAGGGGAGTTGGAAGCGAACTCGAAGGTAGCCCTTGGTGTTGCCGGCGAGGGGATTGGGGCTCCGGTAGATTGCGGTGGCCGAGTTATCCCTGTGGAAGGTTCGGGCGTGCAGGACCGCACCCGGGCCGTCATTCCAGTTGACGAGATCTTCAGAGAGCTCGGGGATGAGGGAGATTTCGTTGCTGGTCACGCGGTGACGGACAGTGAGAGTGAGATAGTCCTGTGGTCCCGCGCCCAGGTCCAGGGTGGTCACCTCCACGCGGATTGCCTGGTCCATGGCGGTGGGCTGGAAGGGATTCCCCAGGAGATTGAACTCAAGCAAACTGCTGAAGCCGTCGGAGTCGGGGTCTCCATCGGGATCGGTGATGCCGAGCTGGGCGGCCCAGGTCTGGTAGGAGAGGGAGTACTCGTTCTGCATCCCAGGAGTGCCGCCCGGTGCCCCGGCCTGCCAGCTGGTGGCCCGGTCATGATCCGGGAGAGAGGGAGGGTCGACCAGGACGAGGGAGGATTCACGGCCGGCAGCCCGGGTGGGCCAGGGGGGCTGGTTATCGTAGGTGAAGTGAAGAATGGGTTCTTCGAGGGGATTGACGAGTTGCATGGTCTCCCCTTCGTCCTTCAGCTGACCCGAGTACTGTCCTGCGATGGGACGCCCGGCGCCATAGCGGAACTCAAAGGCGTCGCGGTTTTCCACGAGGAGAAGCCGTTGCCCGGCCTCCAGAGTTGTGATGTCGCCGGTCCGAAAATCGAATTCGATGCCCTCCACGAAACGAAGGCCCTCAAGATTGACGGTGGTCGTTCCGGCATTGAGCAGCTCAAGAAACTCGAAGTCCTCACTGTCATCGAAGCCAGCCGCGATTTCCGCGGCGGTGGCCGGTCCGGGATTGTACATCAGTTCCGACACCACGAGATTCCCGTAATTCTGTTCGGGGACGAAGAGTGACTCGGTGAGGGCGGACCACTCGCCGTTCTCGAGGACGCGGGCGCGCACAGTGGCAATCTCGTCGAGGGTGATGTTGCTCTCATAGAGTTGGGCGGTGTCTGAAACGGCACCCTCGGGAGCTCGCGGATCGGTTCCGTCGGCAGTATAGTATATTTCACCGGATGGTGCGCTGATGCGGATCCGGCGATCGGGGAGGTCTCCGCCATGCGGGGAGAATGTGGGGGCGGTGGTGTCGGGATAGAGCCCTGCGGCTCTGTATTTCGCGACCATATCGCGGGAAAGGCGGCGCAGGCTATTCCGTATGAGGTTGGTCTGGTAGCTCTGCCAGGAGGTGGGAGTCTGCATGTTCCAGCGGGCTGACTCGGCCAGAAAGCTGACTTCGATCTCGTCCACCCGGGCCTGCAGCCGGCTGATACAGTTACCCGGGGTGAAGGCCCCGTCGTTGAAGAAGTGCTTGTGGAT
>DMYM01000401.1:0-132 GCA_003483645.1 Verrucomicrobiales bacterium | reverse complement strand
TCGTAGTCGGGGTGGGCTTCCTGGCGGAGGCGGGCCATGAGGCCGAGGGGGCCCCGGTGAGTGATGGAGTTGGAGGCGCTGCGCAGCCAGCCGTCGGCGTCCTTGAGGAAAAACTTGAAAGGGACGGCCAGC
>DMYM01000200.1:2224-8542 GCA_003483645.1 Verrucomicrobiales bacterium | reverse complement strand
TCGCAACGAACCCTGCCCCTGCGGATCGGGAAAGAAATACAAGGTGTGCTGTGGACGTCAGGCGTAGCATCCGGCAGGTCAGAGACGTCGGTTTTGCCGCCTGAAATTCCCGCTGGAGGCTACAAAATCTCCGCTTGACGGCCCCGTCGAGCCTTCCTAGTCTCCGCGCCCCACTGAAGAGGCTGAATTTCTCTATTCCTCTATTCGTATGGCAAAAAGTCACGAGCGCGGCATCCAGGTAAAGAAGGGCGAGTCTGTCGACCGGGCCCTCAAGCGGTTGAAGACCAAGCTCGACACGGAGGGGATCATTGAAGAAATGCGTCGCCGGCGGGCCTTTGAAACGCCTATCGAACGCAAGCGCCGCAAGGCTCGCACCGCCATCAAACGCAACCGTGTGCGCTGGCGCTATGTCTCGGAAGCGACCGAGAGGAAAGCCGAAGAACGCAAGGCTGCTGCTGCCGGACAAGCGTCCCAGGAAAACCCTTCCTGAGTGGACGGCACCCTCTTCGTGGTGCACGCCGGTTAATCTCCATCGGGGGGAGTCGTCCCGTTTCTCCCGGACCGGATGGCTGCCACAGTGGCACCACGCCCCTCTCCTCATCAGCGCCTCTTCCCGGACCAGAGGGGAAAGCTGAAAGCGTCCTACCCCTCGAAGGCCTTGACAATCAGGGTCGCGTTGTGTCCCCCGAAACCGAAGCCATTGCTCGCCGCCACCTTGATCTCCGCCTCGCGGGCCTCATTCGGCACGTAGTCCAGATCGCATTCGGGGTCCTTGTTCTCCAGGTTGATCGTGGGAGGAATGACTCCGTCCCGAATCGCCATGATACAGGCCGCAAGCTCAATGGCACCGGCTGCCCCGAGAAGGTGTCCGGTCATCGACTTGGTGGAACTCACTGCCAGTCCACTGGTGGCGTGTTCCCCACAAGCCACCTTGATGGCCAGGGTTTCCGCGATGTCTCCAAGTGGCGTAGAAGTCCCGTGCGCATTCAGGTAGTCGATTTCCTCAGGATTCACCTCGGCATGCTTCATCGCCATCTTCATCGCGCGGGCGGGACCGGTTCCATCTGGTGAAGGCGCACTCAGGTGATGGGCGTCGGAACTCACACCGTAGCCCGCCAGTTCTGCGTGGATCCGCGCACCACGTTTCAAAGCGTGTTCCAACTCCTCCAGCATGACCACCCCGGCACCTTCCCCCATCACGAATCCGTCACGATCAGCGTCAAACGGGCGCGAGGCGCGCTCCGGTTCATCGTTACGACAGCTCAGGGCCCGCATGTTGCTGAAGCCGGCCAGTCCCATATCCCGGATCGAGGCCTCCGCTCCCCCCGCCAGGATGGCTTCCGCATCACCAAACTTGATAATACGCCACGCTTCCCCCACGGAGTTGTTGGCGGTAGCGCAGGCCGTGACAATGGACATGCTGGGCCCCCCGAAACCGTACTCTATCGAAATCATTCCAGTCGCGATATTCGCGATCATCATCGGAATCACAAACGGGCTCACCCGGGCTGGCCCCTTTTCCATGAGGATGGTGTGCTGCTCCACCAGGGTGTGCAGACCACCGATCCCGCTCCCCACCATGACTCCCACCCGGGTTTTATCCACCGCCGCAGGATCCATTCCGCTATCGTTCAGCGCCATTCGGGCGGCCGGAAGAGCGAACTGGGTGTAGCGATCCGACCGACGCACATCCTTCGGATTGGCATAGAAGGGCTTGGGATCGAACTCCTTCACCTCCCCGGCGATCTGGCAGGGAAAATCCGAAACCTCGCACTGCTCAATCTTCCCGATACCCGAACGACCTTCCTTGAGCCCTTCCCAGGTGGTGATCAGATCGTTCCCAAGAGGACTGATCGCACCGATGCCGGTCACTACAACTCTGCGTTCAGACATAAGATCATCATGGCCCTGACAAGCTCAGAGCTTCCCTAAACCGGTGAGCGCTGTTGCGCAAGTCTCATCCCAGTCGACGATCACGACCACATGGGTTGGGGCTGGCACATTCAGGGCAGGACTGGACCGCATCCTGCCCCTCCTCCTTCCGGTAAGCCGTTCCACAGATGCGACACCGCAGGATATTCCGGCGCACCTCCCGGACCATGCGCCGCTCACGAAGTTCGTCCACAAGAATTCCCAGCCCTGTCCCCACCGCCACCACGGAGAGAATCATCACGAAGAATTGCGGTAAATCTAATTCGATCATGCTAGTCCGAATGGGTCTTTTTCTCCCCTCCTGACACCCCACGCACGCGCACACGAATCTCTCCCCAGACCAATTCATCTTGGCCCGGCTTCAAACGCTGCCCTCGCAACCACCGAGCAAGCAAATCATCCAGTTCCCGCTCATCAGGGTCGAGCACCTGGCAGGTTTCGATCATACCGTGCTGGTTCACACTTACGCGAAACCTACGATCCAGACCGAGCAGTTCCCGCGATTGCACCCCCTCGGGTTGGTCCTGCCCTTCGGCCAGCAGATCCCGCACCGGGCTGGCTGGCGGAGGATTGCCCCAACGCTCCCGAAGGGCCTCGTCAGCCTCGGTAATGATATGTCCTTCCACTTCAATGGCAGTCTTCAGCCGTGCCATGTTCTGCTCCAACTGCGGAAGCCGGGGCCGGACCGGATCGAGAATCGGAGGCAAATCACTTCGCACTGGCCTCTCTGCCGACGGATGGAGCCGGGCCTCATGTCTTGTCTCGGCCAGCAGGATGGTCTCAAGCCGTTCCATTCTGACCTGCAGAGTTCCATCCCCCGTCGGTTCCCACCGATCAAGAAAGGGCGCCTCCTGACGAGCCCATGCCAACCAGCGACGTGATGCTTCACTTCCCGGCGTAAGCACCGTTATCCGAGCCGCCTCCCGGCGCCCCCGGTCCTCCTGCGAACCTTCCACCCGGACGAGTAGGGCCCCCACGACACAAAGCACTGCCGCCAGAACAATCGCCATCATGGTTCTCCTGACGGAACCCCTGCCAATGCGCCAGCGAAACAGCAGTCCAGCCTCTTCGTCCCGCACCGTGAGGCGACACTTACTCCTCCGCTCCATCCTGATCCTCCCCTCCTTCGGACTCGGGCGAATCCTCTCTCAGGTTGCGAAAGCCCGTCTTCTCCATTTCAAATCTTCCGCCCAGAATCACTTCGATCCCCACCTGGTCCGCCACTTTTTCAAGTTCGCTCACCAGGCCGAACCTCATATCCTCGTCCAACACGGCCACCAGAACCTCGATCCCCCGCTCCTCCTTGAGTCGACTCAACTCAACCGCCAGATCCTTTAATTCGATCTGATTCCTTCCAAGATGAAAACGCGGCTGCGGTCCACTCCGACCGAAGAGGCTCACACGCTTTCCGGGAGAAATGGTATCCATCCGCGAACTGAATTTCATCCTGTTCAGAGGCATCCCGGCCTGCTCCGCCACTGCCGGGATAAGTGCGAAGAAGATCAGGAGAACCGCGAGCAGGTCCAGAACCGCCAGGAGATACAGGGTGGAGGGCCTCTCCGGGAGTGAGATCTGGGCCTTCACGATTCTCCGCTCCGTGATTCCCGCTCCTTCTCCTGCTGTGCCTCAACCCCTTCCCTGAAGGAGACAATCTCGGAATTGGAGCGGGCGTCGACTATGAGATTGACGACCTCGATTCCCGTGCGCTGCAACCGATAGAGCAACCGCTTGGCCTTCCCCAGCATGGTCAGGTAGAAGACATAGGAGCAGGTTGCGACACAAAGCCCCGCCGCCGTCGTTACGAGACTCAGAAAGGTCCCTTCCGCGAGGTGAGCGAGGGCGACCTCCCCTTCGGCCTCGCGAATTTCAGTAAAGACGTCAAGCAGGCCCAGTGAGGTCCCGAGCAATCCGGCCAGGGGCGCCACCAACGCGATCCCGAGAAGCGCACGCAAATTCTTCTCGATACGGGGTAATTCCATGCACACCGCCTCATCGGCGATCTCACGCAGATCCTTACGCTCCATGTGATGGCGGATCAGGACGCTATGCACGACCCGGCCTACCGGACCGGGCACCCTGTCTGCCTCGTGAATGGCCTCCGCAAAGGCCTTACGGCGAATATGATTCGAGATCCCCAGCAGGAAATCGGCGGCATTGACGCGAACACCGTGAAAGTAAAGGAGCCGTTCCAGAACGTAGACAATGGCAAGGAAGGCGAGGGCGGCCTGGAGCCAGAAAACCGGTCCGCCGTATTTCAGGAGCTCCGACATCGGACAACAGTATAACGTGAACCCTGCAGAATGACCAGTCGTTCTGCACCAATCGTGCAATTCGCCTTTCCTCGGGACCCGGGCATTGCCCTTGACCCCATTCTCAGCTGCCTCTACGTAGCGCCATGTCATTTGCGGAGCTTGGACTCTCGGAAGGTGTCCTGAAGGCCATTGATGAGTCCGGTTACACCAAACCCTTCCCTATTCAGGAGCAAGGGATTCCACTCATCCTTGAAGGACGCGATGTTATTGGCGCCTCCCAGACAGGCACCGGAAAGACGGCCGCCTTCGCCCTGCCCATCCTCAGCAAACTCGAGCCGATGGAAACCCCCCAGTGTCTGGTCCTTGAACCCACCCGCGAACTCGCCCACCAGGTGGCCGAGTCCTTTGAGCACTACGGCAAGCACACCGACATCCGGGTGGCTCTCCTGCACGGCGGTGTGGGCTACGGAAAACAGGTCGACCAGCTGGAACGGGGAGCCGACGTGGTGGTCGCTACTCCGGGGCGACTGATTGATCTGTTCTATCGCGGCACCATGCGTTTCGGCGAGATGAAGGTTCTCGTCCTCGACGAGGTCGATCGTATGCTGGACATGGGATTCCTGCCCGACGTCCGCAAGATCGTGAACCTTTGTCCCTGGGACCAACGCCAGACACTCTTCTTCTCCGCCACCATGCCTCCGAGCATTCAGACCTTCGCCGAGTGGTGCCTCAAGGACCCGGTCGAAGTTGAAATCGCCCGTCGCGAAGTGCCCTCTACTGTGAGCCACGCTTTTTACCCTGTCTCCATGAGTCAGCGGGATGAATTGCTCCTCTCCCTCCTTGAGAAAACCGACTTCCACAGCGTCATGATCTTCACCCGTACCCGCAAGGAGGCCGACTCCGTCTCTGGTCTCCTCACGCAAAAGGGTCATGACAAGGTCGCGGTGATGCACTCCGATATCAAGCAGAGCGACCGCATGAAGGCCCTCAAGGGATTCAAGGAAGGATCCTACGAAGTCCTCGTCGCAACCGACGTGGCTGCCCGCGGAATCGATATTTCCAACGTCACGCATGTCATCAACTACCGCGTCCCCGAGAACGCGGAAGACTACGTCCACCGTATCGGCCGGACCGGTCGTGCCGAGCGGGAGGGCGACGCCTTCACCCTCCTCACCGCCGATGAACTCGACTTCGCAACTTCGGTTGAGCGCTTTATTGACCGAAAAATCGAGCGGAAAAAGCTGGCTGAGTTCGACTATGCCTACACTGCTCTCCTCGATGACAAGCCGGCCAAGCCAATCCGCCGCCCCCGCCGTTCGTCGGGTCGGCGCCGGAAGTAACCTCCCTCCTTCCCGGGGCTTTTAGGATTCTGGAATCAGCCATCTGCCCTTAGGCTGTGGAGCCAGCCATGCGCATCCTCGCCATCGACCCCGCCATTCGCAACACTGGCTTTGCCGTGGTTGAAGGCGACCACAAATCGCAACGGGCCCTCGATTTCGACACCATCTCTCTCCCGCAAAAGCTCCCACAATCGGAAGCCCTGGCCGCAATACGGCGGAGCCTCAGCAATACCATCGCGAAATGGGAACCCGATGAAGTGGCGGTGGAGGGAATCATCTACGTGCAATCCCACCGCACCGCCATCTCCATGGGAGCGGCCCGCGCTGCGGCCCTGATCGCAGCTGCCGATCACGGACTGAACGTCTACGAGTATGCCCCTCGCAAGATCAAACAGGCTGTGGTGGGCAAGGGAGCTGCTGACAAGCAACAGGTGGCCTTCATGGTGCGGGCCCTCCTCGGCCTCGAAGAAACGCCGTCTCACGATGCTGCTGACGCCCTCGCCATCGCCCTCGCCCACCTCTTTGCCTCCGATCCTCTCAGGCAGGCCGCTCTTCCGCGAACCCAGGTCTAGCCATGAGCACCGATTAACCCGCTTGGCCCCTCCTACGCCATGATCTCCCGCTGGCTCGGCACCAACGCTCCCTATCAGGGCACCCTTCAACTTCAGGAGGAACATGTCCGGCAACTCCAATCGGGGGCGGCTTCCGAAACCGTTTTCCTGCTGGAGCACGCACCGGTCTATACCATCGGGCGAACGCGCGATCAGAGCAGTCTGGGAGACACCTCTCACCTT
>DMYM01000200.1:0-1841 GCA_003483645.1 Verrucomicrobiales bacterium | reverse complement strand
CCCGGACAACTGGTCGGCTATCCCATTCTCGACCTGCAAAACTACGGGAAGGACCTGCACGCCTACCTGCGCCTCCTGGAGGAATCCCTCGTGGCCACCCTCGCCGACTTCAGCATCGTAGCCCGCCGCCGCGAAGGCCTCACCGGGGTGTGGGTTGAAGACCGCAAGATCGCCAGTATCGGGGTTGGAGTGAGCAAGTGGGTCACCATGCACGGCTTCGCCCTCAACATCAGTCCCGAATCACTCCCGCCCTTCCTCGCCATCACTCCCTGCGGCATCGATGGAGTAACCACGACCTGCCTTCATCACGAATCCGGTCAGCACCCCGATACGCAGGAGGTCGGCAAGGCCACTCTGCACCATCTCTCCACCAAGCTTGCCGAACTGGCGGAAAATTCAACTACTTGAGCTGGCCATCTTTCCCCACCGGCACGACATGGCAGCTGGGAAAGATACCACCCCGGACCACCGCCCGGGGCTGAAATTCTGGCACCCCACCGGGAGTGGATTCCCCGGCCTACTTCGCCTTGGCGACCTTCTCCTCCTCAATCTTCCTGATCACCTCATCCGCGATGCCGCTTGGCGCGGCAGTGTAGTGGGAAAACTCCATTGAAAACTGGCCACGGCCCGAGGTCATGGTCCGCAGGTCCCCGATATATCCGAACATCTCGCCCAGTGGGACCTCCGCCTTGATCCGGTTGCCGGTAGGCGCACATTCCTGAGCGTGAATCATTCCACGCCGACGGTTCAGGTCTCCGATCACGTCCCCCACATTGTCCTCCGGCGTGAAGACGTCCAGTTTCATGATGGGCTCCAGGAGCCGGGGGGAAGCCTTTGGTACGGACTGGCGATATGCCGCCCTGGCTGCCAGTTCGAAGGCCACCGCCGAGGAATCCACCGAGTGGTGTCCGCCGTCCACCAGGGTCACCTTGAAGTCGAGGCAGGGGAACCCTGCCAGCACTCCCTTCTCCACCGATTTCTTGAAGCCCTTCTGCACCGCCGGGATGAATTCCTTGGGCACGTTCCCGCCCACCACCGTGGACTCGAACTCGAATCCGGTTCCCGGCTCCAGCGGCTCCAGAATGTAATCGATCTTGGCATACTGGCCCGAACCCCCGCTCTGCTTCTTATGCGTATAGGAGTCCTCGATCCGCTTTGTGATGGTCTCCCGGTAGGCTACCTGCGGAGCACCCACCACCGTTTCGACCCCATAGGTGCGCCTGAGGATGTCCACCTTGATATCCAGGTGGAGCTCACCCATGCCCTTGAGCACGGTCTCACCGCTGTCCTGATCGGTCTCCACCCGGAAGGAGGGATCCTCCTTCATCATCTTGGCAAGCGCCCCACCCAGTTTATCGGCCTGACCCACTTCAGAGGGCTGAACCGCCATCGAGATTACCGGGTCCGGGAAGACCATCGGCTCAAGGGTGGCCGGGTTTTTTTCATCACACAAGGTGTGGCCCGTCCGCACGTTCTTGAGCCCCAGAAGAGCCACGATATCGCCGGCCTGGGCCTCCTTCAGTTCCTTCCGGTCATCGGCGTGCATCTCCACGATGCGGCCCACCCGCTCGGTCTTGCCCGTGAAAGTATTGAGAATCATCGTGCCCTTCTGCAGGCGCCCGGAGTAAACCCGGGTGAAGGTGAGGGCGCCGTACTGGTCGTCCATGATCTTGAAGGCCAGGGCACGCAGGGGGCGGTCGGGATCGACCACCGCCAATTCGCCTGTCTCCTTGCCGTCAATATCAACCTCAGGTTGGGGCGGAACCTCGGTCGGGTCGGGCAGATAATCGACCACTGCGTTCAGAACCAGTTGCACCCCCTTGTTCTTGAAGGCCGATCCG
>DMYM01000511.1:3652-4356 GCA_003483645.1 Verrucomicrobiales bacterium | reverse complement strand
CAGAGCAGTCCCCTTCCCTTCGATCTCAAGGCCCGCACCCTGGAGGTCTGGTGCCTGGTGCACAACATCGACCAGCGCGGCGGTGGCCTGATGGGCGTGCAGGGACCCGGTGACTTCTTCGATACCATCGTGCTCGGGGAACGACAGCCGCGTCATTGGATTTCCGGAAGCAATCGCTTCGCCCGTACCAAGGACTTTCCCGAATCCACGCCCGAAACCAAACCGAACCAGCGGATCCACCTCGCCATGGTCTACCAGGAGGATGGCGCGGTTACCCTCTACCGCAATGGCAAGCCCTACGGGAAACCGTTCCGCACGGGGGTCGCCACCTTCCCCAAGGGGCAGAGCTCCCTCATCTTCGGCCTCCGTCACCTGCCTCCAGGGGGCAACAAACACCTCCATGTCAGCCTGGCCCGCGCACGCTTCTACAACCGCGCCCTGAGTGCCGAGGAGGTAGCCGGATCCTCCGGTGGCCTCTACCTTTCCGAGGCGGAACTGGTCAAGGCTCTCACTCCCGAGCAACGCAATAAGCGGGACGCCCTCACCCGGAGGATCGCGGAGTCCCAAACCGCCCACGACAATGTTCCCGCCAATACCGACCCCCGCCGGGCCCAGCAGGATGCCCGGAAAATCTTTGAGGATGACATCCGCAGCAAGCTCCGTTCGCGAACCTTTGAGCGATTGAACGCCACCGACCCACGCTA
>DMYM01000511.1:3085-3282 GCA_003483645.1 Verrucomicrobiales bacterium | reverse complement strand
CCCAAGCGTACTCATCCCATCGCCCGCGGGGCCTGGATCATCGAAGTCATTTTCAACGACCCCCCACCCCCACCTCCCAACAACGTCCCACCCCTCAACGAGGACGCTGCTGCCAGGAACCTCACCATCCGTGAGAAATTCGCCAAGCACCGGGAGAACCCTGACTGCGCGGGCTGTCACTCCCGCCTCGATCCGCT
>DMYM01000511.1:0-2686 GCA_003483645.1 Verrucomicrobiales bacterium | reverse complement strand
GTCGATGCCAGTGGAACACTGATGAAGAAGTATCCCTTCGACGGAGCAGTCCTCTTCAAGCAATCTCTCGTAAAGGAGGACAGACGCTTTGCCCGTGCCTTTACCGCTCACCTCCTCCGCTATGCCACCTCGAAGGAACTGAGCCCAGCCGATTTTCTCACCATAGAAGCCATTGTTGAAAAGACAGCCGGGGAGAATTACAGGCTGCGGTCACTCATGCGTGAAGTGATTCTGAGTGAGAGTTTCCTCCAGGGGAACTGAGGCCTCCAACCTGTTTCACATTCTTCAGGAATGCATGGTCCTTGCACGTTGTCCTTTTGATCCGCCCAAGATCCCCCCCACTCTCCTCGCATTGCACTCGCCACCGGGGGCGGACGATGTTAACCGGTCGTCCATTCATGAGCGATCGCAGCGACTGTTTCCGGATGGGTGAGAATGCCCGCGGTGAACGCGCCATTTACGCACGCTTCGCCTTCTCCTCCGGGGAACTGGTTTACACTGTCCGCGGCAAGGCCACCCCGGAGCGCACGCGCGATAGTATTGAAATCGGTCCCGGCCAACACGTGGAGGACCCCTACGCCCTCTGCCTCAATCACTCCTTCACCCCCAATCTCCGCCTTGAGGAACGCCGCATGTTTGCCCTGCAAAACATCGCAGTGGGAGAGGAACTCACCTTCAACTACCTCGAAACCGAGTCCGAAATCGCGTCCCCCTTCGTCTGTCACGACACCGACAGGCCCGTCGACTCAAACGCGTGCAAGGGATAACCTGGAGGCGCGGAGTTCGGGTTCGACCAGCGCCGGGAAATGCCTCAGCTTGTAAAAAGTCGCCCCCATGCAGCACTTCCCCGAAATCCAGCTCACCTTTGAAGAAACCCGTGTCCTGGGCTGCCTCCTCGAAAAGGAGATCCTCACCCCTGATACCTACCCGCTCTCCCTCAACTCCCTGGTTACCGCCTGCAATCAAAGCTCCAGCCGGTATCCCATCACCAATCTTGACGCCTCCGACATTCTGGAAGCTCTCCGCTCGCTTTCCGAAAAGTACCTCGTCGAGAAAGTAGTGGGCGGCCGCACCTCCAAGTACGAGCACTGCCTCAAACATGTTCTCAGCCTCCAGGACAGTGAACGCGCGGTCTTCACCGTCCTCCTCCTCCGGGGAGCGCAAACTACCGGCGAGATCAGGCAGCGTACGGACCGCATCCACCGCTTCACCTCCCTCAAAGAGGTCGAGGAGATTCTCACTTGGTTCATCGAGTATCCCCACGGACCGCTCGTGCGGCGCATCCCGGCCGGAAGTGGACGGCGGGTGGAAGCATTTGAACACCTCCTCTCCGAGCGGATCGCCTCCCCGCAAGCTGAAGGAGCGGGCCAGGCACCCGACGCCGACCTGACCCCGGAAGCACCCTCCCCGTCCGCCGGACCCGCACCCGACGACGAAGAACCCGAGTGGAAGCAATCGGTCGAATCCCGCCTCGCAAAGCTCGAACAAGAGGTGATCTCCCTGCGGGCCCACCTCAACCGGCGGGAAGACACCCCGGACATCCCGCCGCCACGCAGGTAACCGGATCAATTTCCAGGTAGCTGGCTCTCAAGGCGTAGGGAACGGCGACCTCACGGGCCCACCCTGTTTAAGGGCTCCATGACATCAGGAGTCCCCAAGTGATACCTGTTCAGGGCGGACGGTTCGTGTTGCCTCGGCCCCTCGCGATTGCCATGCTCCAAGAACCTGGAAGAACAGATTTCGCAAATAAATTCAATCACCTCGGAAAAATGAAGGACCATAAACTCAATGACATCCGTAACCTGGCCGTATTGGGCCACGCCTCGGCAGGGAAGACCACGCTCTGTGAGGCGATGCTGGCCAACACCGGAAACATCAAGCGCATGGGAACCATCGCGGACGGAACTACCGTTTCCGACTATCACGCGGATGAGCGCGAGCACCAGATCTCGATTCACTCCTCGCTTCTGCGCATGGAGTGGCTGGGTGTGGAACTCAACGTGATCGACGCCCCCGGTTCTCCCGATTTCATCGGCGATTCGCTCGGTGCCCTGGCCGTTGCCGATTTCGCCCTCATCGTGGTCGACGCAGTTTCGGGCGTGGGCTTCATTACGGAGCGCATGTGGGCCGAGGCCGACCGACTGGGAATCCCCAAGTTCATCGTCCTCAACGGCGTCGACAAGGAGAACGCCGACGTCCCCCGCGTCCTGGAGGAGATCAAGCACATCCTCGGAGACAAGATCTTCCCCATGACCCTCCCGCTGAATCAAGGGCCGGGAGCCTCCCGCTTCCTCGACGCCATGAGGAGCAAAGTGGTGGAATACAAGCCCGACGCCAGTGGCAAGATTGAGGAACAGGATGTGGACGGTGCCGATGGCGAGAGCGTAAACGACATGCATCGACAGCTCATCGAGTTCGTGGCGGAATCTGATGATTCCCTGCTGGAAGCCTTCTTCGAGAAGGGTGAACTGAGCGAGGAGGAACTCCGTAGTCATCTTCACAACGCCATTCAGAGCCAGGCCTTTTCACCCCTGTTCTGCACGGGTGCCGCCAGCAACGTGGGTGTCGCGCGTCTCATGGATTTCATCGCCAAGTTCGGCTCCTCGCCCCTGGACCGCAGGAGCATTGCCTGCGAATCGCCGAACGGCGATCCGATCGAGGTGGATTTGGAAGGCTCCGAACCGGT
>DMYM01000012.1:1263-10658 GCA_003483645.1 Verrucomicrobiales bacterium | reverse complement strand
AGGCGCAGGGAGGCCGCCCCCTGACCAACTGCGTTCCTATTCGCCAATGCAGTAGACGAACTTTCCGGAGCGCAGATACAGCGCATCCCGGGCCAGGGCGGGAGTGCCGCTGAAGTCGGAACGGTCCTTGAACTTGTTCTGGGCAATCTGCTCCATCTCCGCATTGGCCTCGAAGACGAAGGTCCCGTTGTGACGACTGACCGCGTAAAGCCTGTCGCCCACCCGCACCATCGAGGCGTAGAAACTGAACTTCTTCGAGCGGGCGAGGCCTTCCACCATCTTCTTCGACACGACCTTCCCGGTTGCAATCTCCATGCGTATCGCCTCCGCGGAATCGTTCACCCAGTAGAGGTGATTCCCGTAGGCCAGTGGGGTCGGCACGTAGGTGGTGACCTTGCTGTCCCACTGCAGGTTTCCAGTCACATCTCCGCTTCCCCCACGCTTCAACCCGATGCTCATCTTGCGCGGATAGCCCCCGAAGGCACAGATCATGTCGCCTGTGATCACCACGGAGGGGGAGACATTGCCCGGCACCTTCGTCCTTGCCAGCCATTTCCTTTTTCCGGTGGCCGGATCGAGGGCAAACAATTCGTGTGGAATGGAGAGCACCATTTCGTCGCTCCCGTCCCCGGCCACCAGGAACTGGGGCGTGGCGAAGGCCAGTTCCAGTTCCTTCGACCCGTAGCGCCACTTCTCATCACCGCTGCTCTTGTCAAAGGCGATGAGCGAGCGGGCCTCGTCCGCCGCATTGATGATGACGAGATTCCGGTAGAGCACCGGGCTGGCGCCCGACCCCCAGCGCCGGTTGCTGGACTTGTTGCCGACCCCCTTCGTCCAGAGCCGCTTGCCTTCCACCGTGAAGGCGTGCAGCCCCGACTTGCCCGCGAACACGTAGACGCGCTCGCCATCCGTGACCGGCGTGCTGCTGGCGTAGCCGTGTTCCATCAGGAAGCCCCGGAAGGGATCCTCCGGATTGGCCACCTCGATCGCTTTCTTCCAGAGGATCTTCCCGTTGGTTCGATCCAGGCAGAGCAACTGGCGACCCAGGTCCTTTGCCGAACCCGCCTCTTCCCGGCTCGTCCCGTAGCCCGTGTAGCAAGTCACGAAGAGCCGGTTACCGATGAAGATCGGACTGGAGGAACCCGGACCGGGAATCGCGGTCTTCCATCTCAGATTCCTGGACTCGCTCCACTCGACCGGAATCTTCGCGCCCTCCGGAGCGGTCGCCGAGCCGTCCGGTCCACGAAATTGCGGCCACGATTCGGCGGCGGGAAGGCCTCCGGCGGAGAGGACGGCGAGAAGGACAAGCGGAAGCTGCTTCATGATGGGCTCTTTACCACAGGACGCCCGGGAGTCACTGCTTTCCGCACGATCCACATCGCTCAAGTGCCTTGCTCCGCACTCTCCCCGTATGGGCTGGCTCCCGAGGAAGCAAGCGCCTAGAAGAGATCAGTCCGCCGCCCCACGTCATGACCCGCCGTTCATTCCATACCCGCGTCCTTCCGCTTGTGCGCCCTTCCCTCTGCCCGCTCGTGCTACTGGTCCTCTGTGCCGGGTTGCTCCTAAAGGGATTCGTCACGGCGTCCCATGGCCAGTCCGGCGAGACTGATGGGGGGAAGGCTCCCCGCCGCATCGAAGTGCTCTTCCTGGGCAGCAAGAATCTCTCCAATCACGATCCCCCGACCCGCTTCCGGATGCTGCGCAAGGCCCTGGGTCCGAAGGCGATCAACATTACCTACGCCCACACCGTCAAGGCGCTCACCAAGGAGAATCTGGCCAAGTACGACGTCCTCCTCATCTTCGCCAA
Source organism: Verrucomicrobiales bacterium (assembly GCA_003483645.1). Lineage (GTDB taxonomy): Bacteria > Verrucomicrobiota > Verrucomicrobiia > Verrucomicrobiales > Akkermansiaceae > Roseibacillus_B. Next base: position 8,851 of record DMYM01000012.1, on the reverse strand, counting down.
CCTCTACAAGCTCGACGTGGAGACCCAGGGCCAGGCCCTTCTCGATTTTGCGAAAAAGGGCGGCGGCTGTGTTCTCCTCCACTGCGCGGCCGGCTGTTTTCGGGAGTCGGAGTTTGACGAGTATGTCGACCTGCTCGGCGCCCAGTTCAAGAGGCACGGAAAGGGAGTTTTTCGGGCCCGCATCGTGAACGAGGACCATCCGATTATGAAGGGATGGAAGGGCTTCGAGTGTTGGGACGAATCCTACGAACACAAACGGCATTCAAAGGACCGCATCATTCTCCAGAAGCGCGAAGAGGAACCTTGGACCTGGGTCAAGACCTACGGCCAGGGCCGGGTCTTCTACACTGCCAGCGGACACGATCACCGTTGTTGGAATCTTCCCGAGTATCAGGATCTCCTGCACCGGGCCATCCGCTGGACCTCCAAGGACGACTCGGTGAGCTGGCTGGCGCCCGAGGATCTCCCGGAACTGCGCTACCGGCCGGCGGCCGCGCCCAGGGACCCCGACAACCCGGTCGGACCCCTCAACCAGATCCAGAATCCCCTCTCCCCTGAAAATTCCCTCAAGCTCGCCCAGGTGCCCCCGGGCTTCGAAATCAGCCTCTTCGCGGCCGAGCCCATGGTGGTCAATCCCATCGCCATGAACTGGGACCAAGGCGGACGGCTCTGGGTGGTGGAGGCCTTCGATTATCCCCACAAGATCGGCACCGGGAACCCGCAGGATCGCATCAAGATCCTGGAGGACCGCGACCGCGACGGCCGGGCCGATACGGTCACCGTCTTTGCCCGGGGCCTCAACATCTGCACCTCCGTCCTGCCGGTCACCGGCGGGGCGATTGCCACCGACGGACCGGACATGGTCCTGCTCCGCGATGAGGACGGGGACGGAAAGGCCGACCGGAAGGAAGTGCTCTGGTCCGGCATCGGCCTGCGCGACACGCATGCCTGTGTCTCTAATCTCCGTCACGGATTCGACGGATGGATCTATGCCACGGTGGGATACAGCGGGTTGGACGTGACCGTCAACGGGAGGCAGCACAAGTCGTCCCAGGCCGTCTTCCGCTTCCTCCCGGATGGTTCCGCCTTCGAAATCGTGCAGAATACCAGCAACAACACCTGGGGACTGGGCTTCACCGAGGAGGGCGACCTGGTGGGCTCCACCGCCAACGGCAATGCGAGCTGGTATCTCTCCATTCCAAACCGCCACTTCGAGTCCCTCGGTCGCAAGGGTCAGCAGGTGGCCAGGGCCGACGGGCCGGAGTTTCTTGCACCCATCACCAGCGACTACTTCCAGAACAACCCGAAAGAGAAGCATTCCTCCGCGGCGGGACACGCGGTCTACACCAGCCGCCGTTTTCCCGAGGACTGGTGGAACAAACGTGTCCTGGTCTGCGAACCGCCCATGCACCTCGTCTCCGCACCAAGGATCAAGCGGCGGGGAGACCGCTTTGAAACCACGGGCTTCGAACACAACCTCTACGCCTCCGCCGATGCCTGGTCGGCTCCGGTGGCTGCGGAGGTCGGGCCGGACGGCGCGATCTGGATGGCGGACTGGTACAACCCGATCTGCAACCACAATCCCTACCGCGGACACTTCCGGAAGGGGCCGGGCAATGCACTCCGGTCGGACGACCGGGACCGTGAGCACGGCCGCATCTACCGCATCTACCCCCGGGGCACGCAGGACGAGCCCTATCCCAACCTGCAGACCGGGCGGGAGGCCCTCGCCGCCCTCGAACATCCCAATCTTTTCTGGCGCTTGACGGCCCAGCGACTTCTCGCCGGGAGACTCGACTCCAAGACCCTTGCCGCCAAGTCCGACCAATCCCGCAATCCCCGAGCCCGCTTCCACCTGGCGCTCGCGGCCCACCACGGCAAGCTCGATGCCGTCCAAGCCGCGGCGATGGCCCGCCGGATTGGATTGAACGAGGGGACAGCGGGCAAGAACCAGGCCGTCGTTCACTCGCCGGCCGTGAACCTCAAGCGCCTCCAGGACGCCGGGCGGGACCCGCTGGACCGCAAGGCCGCTGCCCTCCGCCTCGTGGAAGCCCCACCCAGTGCGCGGCTTGGCGAGGATCTCCTTCACCTCGTCGCCACGGACTCCACCATTGCCGGGAGCAACCACCTCGCGGATGCGGTCCGCCTCGCCGTCATCCGCCATCCGGAAGGGTTTTTCCGCGCCCTGCTCGAGGAGAAGGCGGAGCACAAGGTGGAAGGCCTCCTCGGCAAGATTGTGCACGACGCCCTGGTGAGGATCCGCAGGACACCGGATGTCATCTCGAAAGGCCTTCGCGTTTTTGCCCACCAATCGGACTCCGGCCTGGCGAAGCGCCTTGCCGAGGCTGCCGAGGCCGGCCCGCCGACCGCGCCAAAGACCACCCTCTCTCCCAGCGCCCGAAGGGGCGAGCAGGTCTACCTGGCCTGCTGCGTGGCGTGTCACCAACCGGAGGGGCAGGGCCTGCCGAAGGTCTTCCCCCCTCTCGCCGGTTCCAGACGACTCCTCGAACCGACGGAGGTGCCCGTCCGGATTGTCCTGAAAGGGCTGCAGGGACCCCTTGAGGCCAATGGAGAACAGTATGACAGCATGATGCCGGGCCACGAGGCCTTGCTGACCGATCAACAGGTGGCGGACGTCCTCAACTACACCCGTGCCTCCTGGGGGAACACGGCCGGGGAAGTGAGCGAGGAGAGCGTTGGTGCGGTCCGGGCCACCGTGGCCCGGCGCACGTCACCGTGGACCGAACCGGAGCTCCGCTCCAGGAAGTGACCTCTGCCATGACCATTCCCACGGAGATCCCCGCTCCCCTGGAACTCTACATGGAAGGCCTGCGCTCCCACGACCTCGGGAAGATCGGGGCCAGCTTTGCGGAGGACATCCGATTCGTCACCCCGGCCCGGACGATGGGGACCGACAAAATCCTGGCCTTCCTCGCGGCCCTCTACCGGGGCTTTCCCGACTGGAGCTACGACCACGATCCCCCGGTCCTCACCGGGGACGGAGCCATCGGGGTGAAGTGGCGACAGGGCGGAACCCACACCGGGGCCCTCGCCTTTCCCGGGTTTGACTCTTACCCCGCCACCGGGCGACAGGTCACCATCCCGGAGCACTTCTTTTATTACCGCGTCGATGACCGGGGCCTGCATGAAATCCGGCCGGATCCCATTCCCGGGGGTGCCCCCCGGGGAATCTTCGAGCAAATCGGAGTTGAGCATCCCCCGCTCTAGAGTCCCTTCCCGGCAACCCCTTCCGCCACCTGAAACCACGAGACCGAGGCCCCGCACCAGAGAACCATGCCATTTGCCATCATCACCAGGGACAAGCCCGGGCACGCCGGGGTGCGCGCATCCCATCAGTCCGCTCACAAGGCCTACCTCGACCAGCACAGGGAAATCCTCCTCGCCGCCGGGGCCATGCTCGATGACGAGGCGATCGAGGCCCATGGTGGCGTTCTCCTCGTGGATGTGGAGACCCGGGCCGCGGCAGAGGAATTTGTCCGCAACGACCCCTTCCAGGCAGCAGGGCTTTTCGGGGAGATCCTGATCACCCGCTGGCGGAAGGCCTTCTTCGACCGCCAACGTCTGGTGGAACTCTGATCCCCGGCAGGCCGCGGAGCGGGGATCGACAGTGCGGCCCTGTCTGCTAGATAGAAGCCCATGCGCACCACCATCCTCCTTTCCCTGCTGGCCCTCCTCGCCACCGGTCCCTCCACCCGGGCGAAGGAATTCCGGCTCTACTATCTGGGTGGCCAGTCGAACATGGACGGCTACGGAAAGGTGTCCGAACTTCCGGAAGACCTGAAGGCAGGCAAGGGCTGCGAGGGCGTCCATATGTTCCACGGCAACATGGGCCTGGATGGCAAGAAGCCGGACGGACGGGGTGCCTGGATGCAACTCAAGCCCGGTCATGGACGCAACTTCAAGTCCGACGGATCCAGGCACAGCTACTCGGACCGCTTCGGGCTGGAGCTCACCCTGGCCCGCACCCTGAAGAAGCAATATCCCGGTGCCCACATCGCCTTCATCAAGTACTCGCGTGGGGGAACCGCCATCGACTCGAAGGCGGGGGCCCAGAAGCGCTTCGGGGCCTGGGATCCGGACTGGAACGGCGGCGAGGGAGAAGGCAGGGGCATCAACCAGTACGATCACTTCCAGGCCACCCTGAAGCACGCCTTTGCGGACAAGGATCTCGATGATGACGGCGAGTCCGACACGCTCGTGCCCTCCGGCATCTTCTGGATGCAGGGCGAAAGCGATGCGGACAGCGAGGAAGTGGCCCGGCGCTACGAGTCCAACCTCGGTGAACTCATGAACCTCATCCGCAAGGACCTGGGCGAAACCGACAAGAAGATCCCCGTCGTGATCGGCCGCATCACCAACTGGAAGGTCTGGAAGTTCGGAGGGATCGTCCGGGAAGCGCAGGCCTCCTTCGTCAGGAAGGACGGCCGGGCCGCCCTCGTCACCTCCACTGATTCCTACAAGAATTCCGATCCCTGGCACTACGACACCGCGGGCTACCTCGACCTCGGAGGACAGTTCGCCAAGGCGGTAATTTCCCTCGAGAAGAGCGGGAAGAAATGACCCCCCTCTCCCAGCCCGTGCTGACACGAACGGATTGGCTGGAAGCGGCGGCCGCCCATCGGGCGAAGGCCCGTGCCTGGACGCAACCCGTGCGCGAACGCAAGGCGCAGGGCGACAAGCACCCGCTGCACGACTTCCTGCATACCTACTACCAGCTCTCGCTGGGCAAGCTGGAGCGCTGGCATCCGGGCTTCGGGGTGGTGCTGGAAGACTGTGAAGAGGCCCGGCGCGCCTTCCCGGAAAGGCACTATCGCTTTACGGAAGAAACCTGCAGGGTGGATCCGGGCCTGCTTGAGGAGAAGATCCGCAAGCGGTTGCGCTTCGTCCGCCATCTCCTCCAGACCACCCGGTCCCGCCCGCCCAACTTCGCCTGTCACGGCCTGCACGAATGGGCCATGGTCTACCGTGGGACCATGGTGCGCCACGGCGAAACCATTCCCCTGCGCCTGCCCCAGGAAGAGATCGACGCCCTGGTGAACTCCCGACCGCTCTGCTGCAGCCACTTCGATGCCTTTCGTTTCTTCGCCCCGGAAGCCCGGCCGCTCAACCACCTCCAGCTCGACCTCCGGGCCCGCGAGGACAACGAGCAACCGGGCTGCGTCCACGCAAACATGGATCTCTACAAATGGGCGGCCAAATCGCTGCCCTGGATCTCGAGCGACCTCCTGTGGGAGTGCTTCCACCTGGCCCTCAAGGCGCGCGAGCTCGACATGCGGGCGAGTCCCTATGACCTTTCCAGCTTCGGCCATGAGCCCATTGCGGTGGAGACCGGGGCCGGGCGCAGCGAGTACGAGCAGGAACAGCGGCTCCTCGCCGAGGAAGCCCGGCCACTGCGGGACGGTCTCATCCGCCAACTGGACAATGTCCTCGCGGCAGACTGACTCCGCTAATAGGGTGACACGCGATGTTTCCACGGGCAGGAACCCTCCTGAGTGCCGGCTGCCTCTGCCTGCTCCTGGGGTCCTGTGCTACGGAGAACGGCAGGGCCCCGGCCGGAGGCGCAAAGGCCCCCATGGACTTCGCGGTGGATACCGGGGGCGGCCGCATGTTTTACAGGGGAACTGCTTTCATTCCCCGCGGATTCAATTCCAGCGAAGCCTTCGATCTCGATGTGCAACTCTCCCGGTGGGGCAATCCTCCTGCCAATGAGACAAGTCGTAACGCCGGCAGCGTCCTGACCGGGAAATTCACCGGGAAGGGCCGCTACCAGCCCCTGGGAAACGGGGAAGGAGAAATCCAGCTCGCCCGGGGACGATTCCAGCTCCGTGGAGTGATCCTCGATGACGGCCAGGAACTGGACGGTGAGTGGTTCCTGGACGGTCGGTACGGGGGCGGCTTTCGCATGACGCGCAAGGGGCATCTCTTTCCCTCGAGTCACTGACCGGTCCCGCGGTCGGAATTGCGCGCCAATGGTCCGCCATGCCGCACAGGCCGACGCCGGTTCTCACTCCGGTCATTTCCTGTGGCTTGCTACGAGGAGCGCATTCCGCTACCTCTTCCTTATCGCATGATTCCCAACGTCCTCGCCGATCGCTACGCCTCCCCGGCCATGAGGAAGATCTGGTCCGCGGAGGGCCGCATCGTTCTTGAACGCGACTTCTGGATCGCGGTCATGAAATCCCAGCGCGAACTGGGCCTCCCCATCCCGGAGGAGGTCATTGCCGACTACGAGAAGGTCAGGGAAGAGGTCCACCTGGACTCCATCCAGGAGCGGGAGCGGATTTCACGCCATGATGTGAAGGCCCGGCTCGAGGAATTCAACGACCTCGCGGGTCACCAGGAGATCCACAAGGGCATGACTTCACGCGATCTCACTGAGAACGTGGAACAGCTGCAGATCTTCTCCGCCCTGCGGATCATCCACGACAAGACGGTGGCCTCCCTGGCCGCCCTCGCCCACCGGGCTCATGAGTGGCGCGAACTGCTCATTGCGGGAAGGACGCACAACGTGGTGGCTCAACCCACCACCTTTGGCAAGCGTCTCGCGATGTTTGGTGAAGAAATGATCGATTCCTTCGTGCGCTTCGAGCACCTCATCGAGAGCTATCCGGTGCGTGGCCTGAAGGGCGCGGTGGGAACGCAGATGGACCAGCTCTCCCTCTTCGAGGGTGACCCCGACAGGGTCAAGGAGCTGGAACGAGGAATCGCCTCCCACCTCGGCCTTCCAAGCGACTGGGTGTGCGTTGGCCAGGTCTATCCCCGTTCGCTGGACCTGCGGACGGTCTCCGCCCTCACCGAACTCACCTCCGCCCCGTCCTCGCTGTGCACCACCCTGCGCCTGATGGCAGGTCACGAACTGGCCTCGGAAGGTTTCGCCAAGGGACAGACCGGTTCCAGTGCCATGCCCCACAAGATGAATACACGTTCCTGCGAGCGGGTGAACGGCTTCCACATCATCCTCAAGGGCCATCTCACGATGGGAACGGGACTGAGCGGCATGCAATGGAACGAGGGCGACGTCTCCTGCTCGGTGGTCCGGCGGGTGATGCTGCCCGACGCCTTCTTCGCGGCGGACGGCCTCTTTGAAACCTTCCTCACCATCCTGGGCCAGATGCAGGTCTTCGCCGGGACGATCGGCAGGGAAAACGAACGCTACATGCCCTTTCTCCTGAGCACGTCCTTCCTGATGGCTGCAGTGAAGGCCGGGGCAGGCCGCGAAACCGCCCACGCGGCCATCAAGGAACACGCCCTGGCAGTGGCCCAGGAACTTCGCGAAGGCACGATCCCCTGCAATGATCTCCTCGACCGCCTGGCGGCGGACGAGCGCATTCCCGTTTCCCGCGACGACCTGCAGGAAGTCTTCGAGGCGGGACAAGGCAACACCGGTGCCGCCACCGCCCAGGTCGATGCCTTCATTCAGGCCGTCTCCAGCCTGGCCGAGCGCCATCCCGATGCGGCCGCCTACCACCCGGGCGATATTCTTTAGCAACCGGACTATTACCCGGTAAGCTCCCCCCTGAAGGGAGAGCGGACCGCTCCGCAAGCGCAGCGGCGACTACTGCTTCTC
>DMYM01000012.1:0-929 GCA_003483645.1 Verrucomicrobiales bacterium | reverse complement strand
CTTCTCGTCCTTCTTCTTCTGCAGTTCGCGGTGCTTTTTCTTGGCCTCGCGAAACACCTTGCTGCCTTCCTCATGGATCTCCTTCCCGGAGGTTGTCCCGAGAACTTCCTTCATCTCACCATCGAGAACCACCACCAGGGGGTAGGTGTTGCCCGCTGCACTGAGACCGTTCACGAGGGCCTCCGGGACACCATTCTCCTTGCCCCGCGAAGCATCGGCCACTTCCTGGTAGTCTCCCTTCACCATCAGGCAGAATAACTTGAGTGCCCTGATCGCATCGTTGGTGGCTTCGATTGAACGCGCCACCCCCTCGTCCTTGGCGTCCCAGATGCGGGGAATGAAGATGAAGGCGAATCCCTTCCCCTCCTCCTGAGCCACCTTCTCCGCTTCCTTGAGTTTCTCCCACTCCACAACATCGCGGGGCCAGCGCACCTTGGGAGCGGCGGAGGCCAGGGAACCGGCGAGAACAATCAGAAGAAGGATGGCGGACGTTTTCATGACCGTAGTACGGTAGACCAAACCCGGATATTTAAAATTCCAATCTGCAATTTCCCCGCACAACCTCAATTACCGCCCTCGGTGTGCCTGGCGAGCAGCCAGAGGAGATCCGAGAGGCGGTTGAGGAACAGGGGAATGGCGTCGTTCGAAACTCCTTCTCCCAGTGCCAACACACGGCGTTCCGCCCGTCGGCACACCGTCCGGGCAAAATCGAGTCGGGCCCCGGTCCGGTTGCCTTTGGCGCCTGGGCGAGCCCAGCCTTCGAAACTGACTCCCCCGTCCTCAAGGTCCCTCACCAGGCTCTCCACCATGGCCACTTCGTCCTCCCCGATGGAAGGATGTCCGGATTCCCCGTAACATGCCGCATCCTCTGGAAGAACCGCCAGTTCTCCCATCAGTCCAACCAGGTGCCCCTGCAAGCGATCGATGGA
>DMYM01000495.1 GCA_003483645.1 Verrucomicrobiales bacterium | reverse complement strand
ACCACGGCCTCGTTGGCGCCACTGGAGGTCCGGATGAACCCCTGCGCGGTGCCGTATTTGAGATCGACCGGGGCGCCTCCTCCCGCCGGTTCGAGGGTGAGGCGGGTATTGATCTCGGCGCGTTGGTCGCCAGTGCTGTGATCCCACCGCGTGCTGTAGAGCACGAGGTATTTGCCCTGGCTGAGGACATGATCCGGCGAAACGGCCGGGAGGTTGACGTTGCCCAGATCGTCAAAGTCGAACTGGATCGTGATATCATCGCCAGGGATGGTGGTGAGATTTGCGGCGTTGAAATTACTGCGAACCACGATGTCGCCGGGCGTTCCGCTGATCTGGGCATTCAGGGAGGACCAGGACAGCGCGAATACCGCTGCCGTTCCTACGGCGCAGCTAAAGAGGCGGAGGAGTGGGCTGGGGTTCGTGGGCATGGATTTTGTAGGTTTGGGTGTCTGGCGAACGATGCCATCTCAAGGGTTCCCCGAGCCTCGGGATCCTGCAGATCGACACCTTTTTAATGTGCGCCTAACTCATCTAAAAAGATGACCTCCTGCAAGCACAGGATGTGAACAAGATCACCCCGGAAAACACCTCTGCTGACAATCAACCTTTCAAGATTTCACAGGGATTCCAAGTTTCCCGAGAATAAACCCCCGCCCATCCATCCCGGAGCGAATCTCAAACCTCCTCCGCGGAAAGCCACCGGAACTGGACCACCCGAAAGCGCCGGCCGAATCTCCGGTTGGCCTCATTGACCAGCTGCGACTGTTTGCGATGGGCGGGGTCTCCCCGGTCACCGGTCGCCTGCAGATACTCCGGGACACGTTGCACCACGGCCTCGCACCAGGCCCGGGCCTGGACCTCCCCCGCGGGGTCAAGGGAATCGCCGTAGGCGCGCACTACAAAGGTGTCCCCTCGTGGCGTCAGTTGCCCCCCGAGATTGCGCAGGATGTCCGCCTGGTCGACATAGGCGGCACTGCCATAGGCCACGGGTCCCTCAAGCGCTTCCGGGAACGCCGGATCGAGCCGCCCGATTTCCTCCTCGGAAAAGGTCCGGATGGAGTTGCGGAATCCTTCGTTGATGCGGACATCCGGGTCATCAAGGGCTGATTGGAGAGCCCCCTTGACGCTCAGGCTCCGGTCCCCGCCGTCCAGGCGCCGATTAACGAACTCCGAAAGGGAGAGGAAGGGACCACGCCGTTTGACCTGCTTCACCATCGCGTGGGCGAGTTCCTTGATCTCTTCGTCCGTCAGCGAACGCCAGGCGATCCACTGTTCGACTTCGATCGGGTCTGCAGAGCTGCCCTCATAGGCAGTTCCGTTGGCCATGCTGCCCGGAGCGACCGGCAGGCCATCGGCCGTTTCGGCCCGGATGGGCACACCTTGTCCGAGCGCTTCCTCCAGCGGGAGAGTCGCCACCGCCTTGCCACGCAGGCTGGAGAAAAGTGCCCGCCAGGCATCCACCGAGGTCGAGTTCACATTGAAGGGCCCCTTCACGAGCAGGTGGGAGGCCATCAATTCCGCACGCTCCAGGGCGGCATCACCCGGTCCGAAGAGCTCGGCCAGAAGATTCTCGGTGATCCCCCGGCGATAGGGAACGAGACGCCGGTTGGGAAGTTCCCTCTCTTCGAAGAAGGCACGATGGGCGACCTCCTCTGCCGAGAACTTCCGGTCCTCTTCGTAAATCTCGACCAGGTGCGGGGCAATGGAGGAGAAAAAGTAATCGTCCCAGAGAGCCTTGTTCGCGAGGTAGGAATGATCAACCATCGGAATGTTCTTCGGTCCGTTCGCCTGACTGTAGTGACGGGTCCACGAACCCACCGCTTCCTCCGCTCCCAGGTAGGGGTGGGCATAGGAATTCCCGATGGCCTGGACCATATGCGGGAACAGCCCGTTCGCTCCGGTGGCGGTGGTGAACTGGTAACTGACGCGCGTCTCTCCCGCCCCGGGACCGAGGTGGTCGTTGGCCAGGCTGTAACCCCCGAGTCGCGCGTGACTGAGGGAGGCGATCGAGTGCAGGGGCGTGAGAGGCACCTCCTGCTGGACCAGGTGCGTGGTGCCATACTCGGCGGAGTAGCCGCCACCATAGTAGGAATTGACATTGTTGGGATCCACCTGCACGGCCGCTTCGAGAACGGAATTGATATCCTGTACCCACCAGTTCCAGCCATGGTGGTAAAATGAGTCATGATCCTCGCGATCCACGAAGGGGCACGCGACAATGGGGGTGGAGTGCAGGAAGGGGCGGGAGGCGAAGCGACGTCCGTGTGCGTCACCGGTGGTATCGTGATAGACCTCGCAACCCGCGGTCAGGCTCACCAGCAGGAAGGGGCGGGTCTGACCGATGATCTCGCGGCCCGGAATGGGAGGGAACTCGATCTCGTCCCTTTCCCCGGGAAAGCCCTTTCTCATCAATTCCCGGTGGAAGTCGATCGCGGCTTCGCTTTCCCTTCCGCCCGGCCCCTTTTCATGCATTCGGGATATCATCTGGAATTGACGCCGCATCCACCTGTTGTCGCCCGGTCCACCCTCACCCTGCCTTACAACGCTGGACTGGCGGAAAAAGAACTGGAGGGCTGCCCCATTGGCCAGGTCGGGGTTTTCGGCGGCTGAGATGCTGAAGGAGATCTGGTCATTGGCATCAAAGCTGAGAGCCCCGCCAATCCCGTCGTCATTGCGTCCACCTGGTCCCTGTCGTTCCTGTTCAATATGGGCCCGGTCGCCATTACGATCAGAGCGTGGGAGTTCCAGCCACTTGTTGGGATCCCACCCGGGTTCCACTTCGCGAATCGGGCGATACTGGTTGGTGTCCTCGATCAGGGCCCCTTCCACCGGTCCGCTTGTCTGGCGCAACGAGAAAACCCGCACTTCACCCGGGGCGAAGACGATAGGCTTCTGTCCCCCCACGAACAACTCGAAGCCCGTGTGGCGGTCCCCACCGCCGGCGCGGAAAACCCCCGCACCGTACCGATCGCGGTTGGTGATCCACGAAAGCGAGGTGGGCCGCTGCGATTCATAGGATCCGTTCGCACCCACTTTTTTCCAGCGCAGGGCAATGGGCAGGTTGAAGAAGCGGATCTGAGTCGCGCGATCCGGTCCATGGTTCAGCACCAGCGGCACGTTGTAGGGATTCCATAGCGTGACCGCGGGGGTGATGCCGATGTGGACCTTGTAGCGACTCTGGTTCGGATCAGTCCGCGGAGGACGCTGGCGCTGCTTGCCGATGTAGCTCAGCAGGAACTGCATCTTCACCGGAACGGGCATGCGGTAGAGATTGGTGTATTCCCTCTTGAACCGGGATCCGGGGGTGAAGTCGGGATTGTTGACCTGGAGACGGT
>DMYM01000243.1 GCA_003483645.1 Verrucomicrobiales bacterium | reverse complement strand
AAGCACATCGTCTTCATTGCGGGCAACCGCAGCCACGGTCCGGGTGAACACGAGTTTTATGCCGGCTGCACGCTTCTGGCCAAGGCTCTCAACGAACAGAGCGGGCTCAAGGTGAAGGCCACCGTCCTGCGCGCCGACTGGCCCAAGGAACACAAGCCCATCGTGGAGAGCGCCGACACCATCGTGATCTACGCCGATCACGTCAGCGCACACGGCGGGCAATGGGAGTTCCTCGACGGTCTCGCCAGGAAGGGAGTGGGCATGGTCTTCATGCACTACGCCGTGCACCCCAACAAGCAGATCGGTGAAAAGTACTATCGCCCGTGGATCGGCGGGGCGATGGAGAGTGGCTGGTCGGTCAACCCGCACTGGGTCGCCGACCTCGAGATCATCAAGGACCACGAGATCGGCAATGGAGTGCCCGACAAGGTTACCTGCCTCGATGAGTGGTACTACAACATGCGTTTCGTCAAGGAGCGCGACAAGGTGCTCGATCTCTTCACCGCAGTGCCTACCCGCAAGAACATGCACCGCTATATCAATATGTGGAACCAGAATGGCGTGGACGGACTGGGCAAGTCACAGACCCTGATGTGGGGCTACGAGCGGCCCACGGGCGGTCGCGGGGTAGGATTCGTGGGCGGTCATTATCATCAAAGCTGGGCGGTTGACGGCGTGCGCAAGGCGGTCCTCAACGCAATCATCTGGACCGCCGGCATGAAGGTGCCCAAGGAAGGGGTTCAATCACGCGCACCCACCGAGGAGGATCTCAACGTCAACCTCGACAAGAAGGGCCGGGCGAGACGAATAAAGGTTCCAGACCCCGGGGCGTGGAAAAAACTCCCCCCCGCCAAGATCCAGAAGGAGCGAGAGGCGGGTTTTAATCAGGGTGCCGGAGCGAAGGTTCAACCAGCCCCGGCACCCGAAAAGAAAAACCTTGAGGCAACCGGACTCCCGAAGAAGTCGGGGGCCAGCAGCGGGGATCCCGACCCCCAGTCTCAAGGCGTCCCGGCTGGAGGGATCGTCGTGCCCGAGGACCTTGAGCTGACCGTCTGGGCCGCCAGCCCGATGCTCTCCAACCCTGCCAACATGGATACCGACGCCGCCGGCCGGATCTGGGTCGCGGAAGGCGTCAACCAAGGCAAACCCGGCGACCAGCGTCCGGAAGCCGCTCGCATCGTGGTGCTTGAGGACAAGGACGAAGACGGGAAGGCGGACAGCTCCCACGTCTTCGTGCAGGATCCCGAGTTGGTGGCTCCCATCCGGGTAAGCCTGTTCGACAATCGCGTGGTGGTATCCCAACCACCTCATCTTGTCGTTTATACCGACGTCAATCGTGACCTCGTTTTCAATCCTGAGGTCGATAAACGCGAGAACCTCCTCAGCGGATTCAATGGAAGGAATCACGATCATGGCCTGCATGCGGTAGTGGGCGGACCGGATGGAAAATGGCACTTCAGCCAAGGCAATTCCGGGGCCCGGTTTAGTGACAGGGATGGAGTTGAATTCCTCATCGGTGGACCTCTCGAGGATGAGGGGGCCCAGCGGGCTGCCGACCCCCGCGCCTTTGCCGGCAAACCGAGCGGCGACGGCCGCAACTGGGTTGGCGGCTTCGCGGCCAGAATGAACCCTGACGGCACGCAGGTCCGCATTACCGGCCACGGTTTCCGCAACAGCCACGGACAAACGATCACTTCATTTGGAGATGTGTTTCAGAATGACAGTGCCGATTCCGAATCCTGCCGCGTCACATGGCTGATGGAGGGTGGCTTCCTCGGGTTCTTCTCGCCTGACGGGCAACGCACCTGGCAGGCCGACAAGAGACCAGGCCAGACTGTCCCCGAGGCCCACTGGCGACAGTGGGACCCCGGCACCATTCCCCCCGGCGACATCTACGGACGCGGCTCTCCAACCGGAATCTGCTTCTATGAAAATGGGGCGCTGCCAGGAAAATATGCCGGGCTGCTGGCCAGCTGCGATGCGGAACGTGGAACTGTTCTTGGATATTTCCCTGTGCCGGAAGGATCAAATTTCAAGCTTGAGCGCTTCGACTTCATGAAAGCCCGGCCCGGCAACCCATTCCGGCCTTCCGATATCATGGTGGGTGCGGACGGAGCACTTTACCTCTCTGGACGGGGTGGCCCCGATGCGGAACATCACAACGGAGGAGATCACCGTGGCCCGGGAATCATTTACCGGCTGGCCCCGAAAGGATTCCGTCCCAACATCACGGCCTCCTCCGCAGATTCGATCGACGGCGCCCTCGCCCTTCTCTCGAATCCTGCCCAGAACGTGCGGCACCTCGGCTTCGAGGCCTTGCGGGCCGCCGGGGAGAAAGCCCTTCCCGCGGTCCGTGGCTTGCTCGGGCACTACAACGGCTACCTCCAGGCCAGGGCCGTCTGGCTTCTTCCCTCCCTGGGAGATGCAGGCCTGCGCCTGACCAGGAGTCTGCTCGACAGCCCTGACGCCCGGACCCGCCTCCTTGCCTTCAGGTCCCTGCGCAATGCCGGCGAGGACCAGTTGGAGATGGTCAGCAGATTCTACGTCGATGAGCCCAGTTCAGCGGTTCGACGCGAGGTGGCCCTCTCCCTGCGCGACGTTCCCGCCCAACGCAAGGCGACCTATCTGAGCTATTTCCTGAGGCGCTGCAGTGCGGGCGATCGTACTTACCTTGAGGCCTGC
>DMYM01000370.1:1567-3247 GCA_003483645.1 Verrucomicrobiales bacterium | reverse complement strand
CTGCGGAGGAAGATGGAGACGAAGAGCTGGGGCAACCTCACGCGACCCTCGATCCAGCACGTGAGCGATTACCAGAAGCTGCCCTACGTCGACGGCATTTTCAACCTGGTGACTAGTGAGCACCGCTACCTGCACCTTCCCGGGGCGGAAGTGCAACGCCTCCTTCGGCCCTACGACGGGGTCGCGGCCCTCAACAACCAGATCCACCGCGCCAAGGAGGTGCCCGCAGCCGGGGGCTGGACGCACATTTACGGCGATCCGGGAAACAGCGCCTCGAGCGGGGGCGATCGCCTCCCCGATGGTCCCCTTCGCCCGCAGTGGTTCGGCGCGCCGGGTCCACACCACATGGTCGACCGTCATCTCCGCGCTCCACCACCACTCGCAGCAAACGGCTTCCTCTTCGTTCCCGGTCGCGAATACTTGTTTGGGATCGATGCCTTCAACGGAACCATTCTCTGGGAACAGCAGATCGAGAATTTCACCAGGGTGGCCGTACTGCGGGACGGCGGGAACCTTGCGCTCGCGAAGGACAACTCGCTCTATGCCGCCGCAGGTCCGGATTGTCTTGAAATCGACCCCAACACCGGAAACCGCCTACGCAAGTTCTCAGTCGATTCGGAGTCGCAGGAGTGGGGCTATCTTGCGATCGGAGGAGTGAACGACGAGTTGCTGATCGGATCCGCTTCACCCACAGGGGCAATTCGCCGCGAGCTCGCCACGGTCAGCATCTTCAGTGGTGCCTACGGTGACCGACAGCGGATCGTGTGCAGCGAAAGCCTTTTCGCCCTTGCTCGAAAGTCAGGAACCCGGCAGTGGACCTACCGCCCAAGCGGGGCAATCTTCAATCCCTCGCTCTGTATCCACTCCGGGCGCATTTTCTTTCTCGAGAGCAACGAACCACAAACGCTGGTTGTGCCCGGATCACACGACGGAGACCGAAGCGACACGGTCGCGAGCGGCAAGGCAAAACGGGTGGCAGGGCGATGGCACTACTCCGACTTGATCGATTTCAAGGGCGCCACCATCGTCGCCCTCGACCTGGATTCCGGCAAGCCGCTCTGGCGTAAACCACTCGAACTGCAATCCGGAATCCAAACGCTCTTCCTTTCCTGTGCGGCAGGGCAACTCGTGGTTGTGGACTCGCGCAACGGACCGGGCAGCGCGAAGGATGGGCGCGTCACCCTGCACTACGACACCCAGGTCTACGACCCAGCCAACGGCAAACGGCGGTGGCAGCACACCTTTGACACCGGCCGCGCCAAGGACCTCACGCACGGCGAACAGGATCTTCATCCCGTCATCACCGGTGAAATGCTCATCGTGGAGCCGCAGGTCTACGAGCTCGCAACCGGTAAGCCGCTCTTCACCTTCCGGCGCAGCGGCGGAGGCGGATGCGGGGCACTTTCGGCCTCGGCGAGCCGGCTCTACTATCGCGCCTCGCACCCCACCACCTTCGACCTGCAAAATCGGAAACAGCAAAAAATCGCGAACGTTTCGCGGCCGGGGTGCTGGATCAACATGATCCCGGCGAGCGGCCTCCTGCTCATTCCGGAGGGCAGTTCCGGGTGTATCTGCAGCTATCCGATCCAGGCCAGCATGGCATTCCGGCCGAGTTCGGTGGTTGGAAGTGGTGAGAAGAGTGGACGGTGAGGGATGGTTGAGACAGACCCCCACCCTTTT
>DMYM01000370.1:0-1168 GCA_003483645.1 Verrucomicrobiales bacterium | reverse complement strand
CTCCCCATCGCTAGTTGATCCGGGCCCCTTCAACTGGCCCAAAAGGGGGTCCCGATCAGGCCTAAATCATGGAGTGTTTTTGGGTTGCCGCGATTGATCCGGCCCAGGTGGTGAAGCTTGTCGATGGTGATGGCGTTTGCCAGGGGCCCTGAGGAGCTGAACTATCGTTCATCCGTTAGAAAAGTTCCTTGATGACGGATCCCTCCGGAAGCATTCGCATCTTGCGCCCACTGGCCACGAATTCTTCCTGCGGGTCGAGACCCAGAGCGTGATAGACCGTCGCAGCGAAATCGGCTACGGACACGGGGCGTTCGGCAGGGACTGCGCCATACTTGTCACTGGCGCCAATCAACGCTCCGGTTTTAACGCCACCGCCGCCCATGGTCAGACTAAAGCAACGTCCCCAGTGGTCTCGCCCGGGCCCTCGCTTGTTCTGGTTGAGATTGGGCGTCCGTCCAAACTCACCGGCCGTGATCACGAGAGTGGTCTCGAGCAATCCGCGTTCGTCGAGATCGTTCAAGAGCGCGGAATAACTGCTGTCATAAATGGGCAGTTGGATGTCCAGGTGAGGAAAGATACCCCAATGGTGGTCCCAGGCGTAGATGCCGGTATCCACATATCCCTGGATGGTGACAAACCGCGTTCCGGCCTCGACCAGGCGACGCGCCAACAGCATTCCCTGCCCAACCTGGTTCCGCCCATAAGCGTCCCGCAGCTTGTCCGGTTCTTTTGAGAGATCGAAGGCTTCTTTTGCTTTGCGCGAGGTGGCCAGACTGAGGGCCTTTTCCCAGAAGCTGTCGTGATCTCGCGCGAACTCGAGCTGCTTTTCCTGATCCTCTTGGTAGCGGTCGAGGGATCGGAGCAGAGCCCCACGATCCGCCAGTCGATCAGCGTCGATGTCCACGGGCGAAGCAAAGGTCTGAATGGAAAAGTCCGGCGAATTTGGATTCTGTTTGATCAGGAAGGGATCGTAAGAATGTCCGAGATACCCGCCATAGCCTGGAGCGCTATGGGCCGGGTGCTTCATGTTCCCGAGGTGCACGAAGGGAGGAAGAGAAGCCTGCTGACTTTGTTGCCTGCTGAGCACCGCGCCAATTCCCGGAGCCTGCACGCTCTTGTCAATCGGGCTCCCGCACATGAGCTCCACATCGCCCTGACCGTGCTTGTT
>DMYM01000483.1:5094-8821 GCA_003483645.1 Verrucomicrobiales bacterium | reverse complement strand
GTGCGAAAGCCCTCCGGCATCCCTGAAGCACCCCCCAGAACCTCGAAACCTGCACCGCTGTACCGCTTCGAGAGCCACCCCGTGATTCCCATCCCTCCCGGCACCCCGTCCAGTTCAGTGAGCGCAAATCCATCCTCGGTGAGAAGGAGATCCGGCCGGATGACCCGGGGCGCCACCTCCCGGAGGTCATCCGAGCGCTGCGCTTCAACCAACCACCCAGGCTTGCCCGCATCCAGCAGTTCGGCAATCCATCCCGGCAGAGTCCCCTTGACGCTGCGGCGATAGATGCGGTCGCAGCCCAGCTGGAACATCCGCAGGGGATGCCCCAGCCGCTCAAGCTGCGCGACATCCGTCCCCGAGAGGCGCACGGGCTCCGGGGAAAAAAGCCAGTCGCGACCCTCCCGGAAGCCCACCGCCGCGGCGTCGCTCATGAAGTCATCCAGCGCCAGTGCCATCCACAGGCCATCTGACCGTGGACCGAGCGGGACTGCAAACAGGAAACCCGTATCCCGGACCATCTCCCGGGTTCATGACAGGAACCTTGAAACTTAACTCAGTCCCCGCAACGCCTCCCGGATGAGATCTTCTGCCGCCATCTCCGGCTCACGTTCCAGAACCGCCTTAATCGCCTTGCGGGCATCCGTCTGCTTGAACCCCAGAGCCAGGAGAGCCAGCTCGGCATCCCGTGCCGGGGCCCCGACTTCGTCACCGGCCCCCCCCACCTGCCACGTCTCCGTCACACCCACCTTGTCCTTGAGCTCCAGCACAATCCGTTCGGCGGTCTTCGTTCCCAGGCCCTTGATCGCCGAGAGCCCCTTCACATCCCCCTCCACCACCGCCTGCTTGAAGCGCTCCACGGGCAGGCCGCTCAACACCGCCATGGCGATAGCCGGGCCAATCCCGCTTACCCGGTCCACCAGCAGCAGAAAGATGTCACGTTCCTCCGAAGTGGCGAAGCCGTAGAGGGTGTGCGCATTCTCCCGGACATGCAGATGGGTGAGGAGGGTGATCTGCTCGCCCTCCCGCGGATTCAACCGATCGAAGGACGAAATCGGCACGAAAACTTGATATCCAACTCCTCCCGCATCCACGACCAAACGGCTGGGAAGAGCCTCTACCACCTCGCCTCGCAAGCGTGCGATCACTTTAGAACTCTTAACCAAATAATAAGCGCACTCCAAGTCCAAAACCCTTTTGTAATAGGGAATAGTGGGATTAATTCCTAAGTTTGTTGAATATTTTACTTGCCAGGAATATAAAAAAAAAGTGAACTAGTTTCTTTTTGGCGTCGCACTTGTTCCAATTTGCTGCTACCTTATCTGCGATATGGCTACCACGAAAAGAACGCGCTTCTCACGTCGACTCCCCGATCATGTTACCGATGAACTGGTGAACGTGCTCGGTGCGGACGACAAGTTCTTCGGCTTCAACGACCTGTTTGAACTCGTCTATGATCGGCTGAAGAAGCGCAACGCAGTGAGCGGCGGAGAAGAGATGCTCCGCCTCCGCTCCTATGAAAAGCTGCAAAACCTTGTCACTCGCGGCCTCGTCGAGAAGAGCGGGAAGGAATACAAGGGCCTCGAGCGCATCGAAGAAGCTCACAGCGAGAATATCGCGGCTCAGCAACAGGCGTGAGTTCGTAAAATCCGCAAATCCGTGCTGGCGAATCCAGCCCCCTGTCTTTTACAAACCTGCGCCGCGCTTCGGCGCAGGTTTGTTTTTTTCGTCAGCCATGCTCTCTGATTATCTTCCCGTCCTGATGCAGATCCTGGTCGCGATCGGCTTCTCCGCCTCCATGCTGACCGCCAGCGTCATTTTCGGGAAGATCGGGCGGCCCCTCCGGGGTGAAAAACGTTCCCTCCGAGTGCGGCATGTTGCCCGTGGGCGAAGGAGCTCCCCGTTTCCGTGTGAAGTTCTACCTCGTGGCTATGCTTTTCGTGATCTTTGATATCGAAGTTGTCTTCATGTATCCTTGGGCAGTTCAGTTCAAGGAACTGATCGCTACCAGTGCAATGGCCCTCCTCTCCATGGCCTGCTTTGTGGCGATCCTGGGTGTGGCCTACCTCTATGTCCTCAAGAAAGGCGTCCTGAACTGGAAAGCCTGAGATGATCGCCCATATTCTCCTCTACAAGCTCCGTCGCGATGTGGATGAGCCCCGTCTCGAGGAGATGGTGCGCACTACGCGAAGCATTCTCCTCAAGATCCCCGAAATCCTCAGTGTGCACTCGGGCCGCAATGTGGAGCAGGGATCGGAGTGGGCCTTCTTCGTCTCCTTCGAGGTGGAGAGCCTCGACAAGCTTGGCATGATCGAGGAGGACGCACGCTACCTGCGCTTCCTGCGGGATGTCATTGACCCGAACACCGACGCCCGACAGGCCTTCAGTTTCGAGACCGATCCCTCCAAGGACCTGCGCTACTCGTAAACGATCCCCGGTGTTAGCGGGAAGGAGGACCTCAGGATGCCAGCATGAGTGCACCCGCCACCAGGGCGGCAGCTGATAAGACGACCAGCGATCCTCCCCCAAAGAGGAGGTCCATCCAGTTGGCGCGGGGACGACGGGCAGAGCGGGACCTGGGAAAGACGATCGCGGCGTAAAGCATCCCGGCTACCAGGCCACCCCCGTGTGCGTAGTTGTCGATGAAATGGTAACCGACAAAACCAACGAGGAAGGTGAGGACAAGAGCCGCGAAGAGCCGGCGGCGAGTGGGATGGGGGACGAGACGAGGATGGAGAGTCTCGAACACGAGGAGAAACCCAAGCAGTCCCAGCAATCCTCCGGAGGCGCCCACCGAGTCTTGATCGGGGAGGAACTGCGCGGTGGTCACTCCCCCGGCCACCATGGCAACAAGAAAAACAAGGGCAAGATGCGGCCAGCCCGCCAGAGCCTCCACCCGCCGACCGATGTACCACAGACCCGCCGCATTAAGGGCCCAGTGCAGCGGATGTCCATGAAGGAACGGCGACGTAAACAGGCGGTAGAACTCCCCGGACTTGTAGCGCGCCTTGTCCAATCCCGCTGCCTTCACCGAATCATCCACTTCCACCCAGATCTGGGCTGCACCCACCACCACCAGGAGAACGATAAGAATCCAAGTGCAAAAGCCGCACTCCCGGCTCAGCCATCGCTCAAAACGTGCTTCCTGTTCCTCTTCCCCAAGGCGTTTCTCATTCAACTCCCAGGCGGACTTGCGGGCCTGCCAGGCATCGTACCAGGGAACGAGACCTAGAATGATGAGAAGGATTCCAGCCAGGCCCACCTCGATGGACTCGGTAGGCATGGTGCGATTGGCCAAGTTCGCATAGAGAGCCCAGAGGAGAACTAGAGAGAATACGAGAGTGTTCCGCCTGGCATCGGACGCATCCACCTCCGCCAAATCGACAAACCGCTGACGAAGCGGTTCCAGCAAGTCCTTCACCGCTTCAGGGGGAACCATCCCCTCCCTCTGCGGAGTCCACACCGCTTCCACACTTTCCCGGCTGCTGCGCACATGAGCCCCCAACGCTTCAAGGCTCTCGAATTCGCACCGACGTCCCTTCCGCGAGAGTGCACCATAGGGGGCATTCTCCGGCTTCTCCGGATAAATGTCCGGCGACGCCCAGGCCGGTTGTTCGGAAGTCTCGGTCACGCTACTGTATCATGCCCCTCTTACCGCGCACGCAATGAGAACGCTGGAGGCCTGGTCACAATCTACGGCTGTTCCGGTGCAGGTGTCGGCGCGGGCTCT
>DMYM01000483.1:0-4712 GCA_003483645.1 Verrucomicrobiales bacterium | reverse complement strand
GGTGCAGGTGCCGGCGCGGGGGTGGTTCCCGGAGCCGGTTCCTCGGGCTTCACACCCTCGAGGGCTCTCTTCAAAGCCTCGCTACGGGCATCGACGCCCTTCTGGTCTTCGGCCTCGTTTCCGCCTTCAGGATCGGCCTGCGGAACATCGGGCGCCATAGCGGGATCCGTCGCAGGCGGTGGCGTGTCGACAATCCCCGTCTCGTAGTTTCGCTTGGCAATGAGAATGGAGAGCACGAGAGCAAGAACGAGGAAGGCGGTTCCAAAGTAGGCCGTTCCCTTCTGCAGCACGCTGGTGGTCTGCGCGCCGAACATCTGATCGGTCATCCCGGATCCAAAAGCCGCCCCCAGACCCTCCTGCTTGGGACGCTGCATGAGCACCACGAGAATGAGCAGCACACTCACCGCCACGAAAGCGACGAGCAGAAGGTTGATCAGGATATTCATGCGGGCCAGAAAACGAGGGGGGCGGGACTATGGTAGCGCTTCTGCAGCTTGTAAAGCAAGTTCCACCAACTGCCCGCAACACCTCCTAAGGCATTGAAATTGAACAGGATAGGAATAGAGAGAGAGGGCCAATTGAACGCAAGGCCCCGCCGTGGAGCACTCTCCCTCCTTCAGCCTGGGAATCCTGCAACAACCATCTGGATACGGGAAGAAAGGAGAACCCCGCCGGCACTCACCAGACGAGATCGCCTCCGGCCCCGCGCCACCTGACCAAAAACGCCGCTCCACCTAATCCCGGGATCCTCTCCCCAAATGGGTCCCAGCCCAAACTAGATTATTTACCTTTCGTAAATATCAGTTTTCACTGTAGAAATTCCTTCCTGATCGAGGTCTCCGATATCAACACCAAAACGAGTCTACGGACCTACCCGGCCCGGGTCTTTACCCGCGGAGGGATGTTCTGCCCTCATTGCCGGGGGGAGCTGGAGAACGTGGCGGAGACCTGTCGGGGATGCGGGTTCAACCTCAACGAGTGCCAGAAGTCATTTCCCTTCGTGGCTCCTCCGCTTGCATTGATCATCGACCCCTCACAACTTCTGCCCGCCGGGATCGAGAAGGATCTACACAAACCCTACCGGAAATTCCGCAAATGCACCCCCCAGGTGGACATCTGCTTCTGCTTTGTCCGCCTGCAGGCGGAGAGCCCGCTCGAGGAGTTCGCCTTCTGGCTGCACAATATGGCTCCCGGAGCGGATCACGCCCGCGCCTGGCAGCTCCTCGTGGTCGGTGATCTCACCTCGGGCCGCCTGACCCTTACCAGTGGCTATGCCCTGGAACCCTTCCTCAAACAGGAACTCTGGGAGGCCGCGCTCCAGGAACTGGCCGCCTACTTCAGCGACGAACAGTGGAAGGAGGGACTCCATGGCTTTCTCACTGACGCCCGCAATCTCCTCACCGCCGCCTGGCAGGTGGCCGAGGGGTGTCGCCAACGCAATCATCGCCCAAGTCCTGCAAGATCCCAGGGCCTCCCGGAGGAGCAGGAACTGGAACACCCGAAACGCCCGGAAGAAACCGAAACCCCGCGATCGGGAGCCTTCCCTTCCGACACACGACAGGGATACCTCCCAGCCTCCCTCCAAAGGGAACGGGAAAGCTACCGGAAAGAATCCGCCACTCCTTGATCTTGATCCGATGAACCTGCGGCTTCTCTGTTTCCTGTGCCTGCTCCTGCCAGGAGTGGCGACGGGCCAAGCCATTGACTTCCCGCATCCTCCAGCCGGTCAAGTGCTCGATGCCGGCGGCTGGCTGGGCGAGGAGCGCAGGTCCCGCCTTGAGGAAGAGCTGGGCCGCTACCGCGCAAGCCATGCCCTCGACGTTCTGGTGGTTCTGTGGGACCGTGGACTTCCACCCGAGACCACCCTTGAGGGCCTGGCCAGACGGGTTGGGGAGACCTGGGCCCGCCACGACCTGTGGGCGGTCGTCCTGCACGTGCCCGACTCACTTCTGCGACCTGTCGTGGTCTTCGGTGGCCGCGCCAGCACGCACTACGAGGATGAAGACGCCGGCCTCGCACTACACAATGCAGTTTCGCGCGGAATGAAGGAGCGTAGCACGCGGGCCCAGGTGGAAGCCCTGAGCCTTGAGCTCGGAGAGGAATTCGTCTTCCTGAAAAACCGTGCTGCCCATGAACGCAAGCAGGTCATGGTGATCCACGACCAGCAGCACCTCGTGAAGAAAGAGCGCCACCAGTCCATGATTTTCCGGGCCTTCATTACCACCATGCTCACCCTCCTTGCCGTCGGCGTGGTCGCCGTCATCCACCTCATCAAACGCCGCCCGTCTGACCTCCGCTTCCCCGAGACCCAATGGCGGCGCCGGCTCGGGGCTACTTGGAGCGGCGGGAGCCGGATCGTTGTCTCTCTTCCACCCCGCATTTCATGAAAGGGCCCCCTTGCCAGCTTTCTGCAGTGCTTTTCGCCGGGGGCTATCTGCTGGCGCTCGGCGGATGCGGAAAGACTGCCGGCCCGGACACCACCCGTGAGCAGGACGGCCCCGAGGTGGCCTACTTCTCTCCCCACCCTGGAGAAACCTGGAAATACAAGGTCCAGAAGGAGATCCCCATCGAACTCCGCCTGTCCGAGGCCGACGCCGCACTCCGACCACAACCCACCGATACCGCTCACCTCATCACCTTTGAGCAGATCCGCACCTGCACGGGCGAGCGCGAAATTGAAGCCCTCGGGAAGACGCTGACCACCATCGCCATCTCCGAGAACGGAAAGGTCATGGGCGAGGAGCTCTATCAACTCGGGCCGGAGGGAATCCTGAGCTGGGGCTGGATTCCTGCAAACGTGAAGAACGGGGAAGCACACCTTCTGGAGGAAGGCGTGGCCATCGCCACCCCGGACATGCAGCCGGGACAGACCTGGGAATGGCTGGGGAGGGATTCCGGCAACCCATTTCTCTTCCGGGTGATCGAGCGAGGAATGGTCACCGTTCCGGCAGGAACCTTCCAGGCCACCCGCATTCAGATCACCAGCGAGAAAATCTCCCCTCACCCCGTTACCGGTGACGATCACGTCACCTATCTCAAACGCAGCCTGTGGTTTGCGAAAAACGTTGGCGTGATCAAGGAGGACATCGTCTATTACGGCGAGCAGCACGTGCGGGTGAGGCAGCGTTCCGAACTGGTCCACTGGGTCGTGCCCTCCGGTGGACCGCCCCCGAAGAAAGTCATGGTGAACACGGATGGCCCGGCGCTTGGCGCTCCCGAAGCAGAGGAACCCTTCACTCCGTAAGTTGCCCGGGAGCAACACCCCGGTCCTGAACCCGATGAACTGGAGGAAGGAAACGGTTAACCACTGGCCTGGATCACGTTGTTTTCTTTATCAAGAACGAGCTTGCGTGCTTCCACCGGGTCCTCACTCAGCCCAAAGGCCATGATGGTTACCAGTTCCCCTTTTCCAATCAGGTGGGCGGCTCCCCCATTGATGATGATCTTTCCGGTTCCAGCCGGGCCCACCTGGACATAAGTCTCCAGCCGGGTCCCAGTGGTGATGGAGGCCACCAGGACCTTCTCGCCCGACCAGAGGCAGGCCTCCTCCACCAGGTCGGCCGGGATTTCAATACTCCCCTCGTACTCCACCGAGGCCTCGCTGATCATGGCCCGATGAAGTTTGGATTTGAGCACCTGCTGAAGCATGGCGGGAAGGAAACTGGAGCAGCCTCCCACGTCAAGACGCGAAAATCCGCGTGCATCCAGCCGGTTCTTGACGCACCATTACCCTTCCCCGGCAAAACATGAGCCTTCGAATTCTCCTGATCCTGGTGATCCTGCTCCCCGTCTCCCTCCGTGCGGAGGACTCTGCGGAGCCTGCTCCTCCTTCCAGGCAAGTCGTTCTCAAGGCGCTGCAGTGGATGCAGTCGAGCACTCCACAACGCCGTCAGGCGGCCTATCGCAGCGTTCACTTGCTGGGAAAAGAAGCGGTTCCCTCCTTCCGCAAGGCCCTCCAGAAGGCCAGGCAATATCATGAGCGAAAGCTCGCCGACGTCCTCAGCGGACGGAATCGCGGAGGCAATCCCTACGGCGAACTGGTGGGCGTGGTGGACGAACTGCGTCAGGAGCGTGCCCGCGTCTACCCGCTCATGATGCGCGACTGGCAAAAGGGCAAGCAGGAGATCGACAAGCTGCGCGCGGAGTGGGCCCGGCTCGACGGCCTCTACCAGAAGGCCTCCAAGCTGGCGCAGGCGGATACCGCCTCCATCGACAAGCAGATTGATGAAATTACAGACGCCCTGGTGGAGATTCACGATCAACTCGCCCGGTTCGAGGGCCAGACCAGGGAAGAGGCGGAGGAAATCAGCGCCGAGGAACGCCGGAAGGTGGCCCTTGAGGAAAGTTTTGACGGCAGCAGTTACATGAAGGCTGCACAGGTCCTCGGCGCCATGCGCGCGGAAGTGGCCACCCTCACCTCTGCCAACCAGCACAACAACACGTCGAGCTGGGCCAGCGCGCCTCAGAAGAACTTCGCCAGGCTCATCAGTTACGAACGGGCGGTCCTCGGACTGCGCCCGCTCAAGCTGGAAGAAAAACTGAGCGCTGCTGCCAACGGTCACTCCGCGGACATGGCGCGGATGGGATTTTTCTCCCACACCTCGCCCATTTCCGGCAAAAAAAGTTTCACCGACCGCGCCCGCAGGGCAGGTTTCCGCGGTGGTCCATCCGGCGAGTGTATCGCGGCTGGCCAGGGCAGCTTTTCCTCCGCC
>DMYM01000009.1:3894-6605 GCA_003483645.1 Verrucomicrobiales bacterium | reverse complement strand
GACTTCAAGCGCTCCCTGATGTATGACCCCGTGACCCTGGGCCTCAAGGCCCAGGACATTGCCGACCTCGCCGCCTGGCTCCGGATCTACCGTTGAATTCCTGGATTCGAGGTGGAGGTGCAGGGTGGCCAGACGACCTCCCGGGTTGGAATCTCCTTTCCCACCGTCGAGGGGGTTGAATACTCCATTCAATACTCCGAGGATCTGCAGAACTGGGAACTCCTTGGAACAATTACAGGTTCCGGAGGGGTGGATCAGAGTTTCTACTCAAGGGAAGAAAAGGAACTCTACTTCAGGATCCTGGCAGGAAACTAGCAGACTGCTGCTGGTTACTGGTCAACGGACGGACGTCCAATCGGTTCGCGCCAGTCGTATCGAGAGCAAGCTGAGGACACTTGGGCCACGAAAACCCGGGGATTCGGGTCATGGCAATCCCCCCGTCTCTGCTGGCCATTTTGCCTGTCAATTCCCTCCCGGAATGCGAGATCCATGTAATAATCTTCTTTCCGAAAACCGCTTTAAATCTTATAAGGTTCTGAAAATAAGAAGTTTATGAAAGAAATTTTCAGAAGTAGAGAATTTGCAACAAGCGATTGAGATTTGGTTTGCCGCACGTATCATACTGCGCGGATGGTCATCCCCATCTGTTCTAGAACAATGAAAGTACACCACCTCATCGCCTTCCTGGCGGTTATGCTGTTAGGCGCAAACACCTCCCTGTTTGGCGCAGAGGAGAAGTCCGGCACGACCAAGTTCGTTGCCAACTTCACTGGCATCACTTGAAACGGCTGTAAAGCAAGCGTCAGTTCGTCGCTTAAAAAACTCGATGGAGTCAAAACAGTCGAAATCAAGGCAGGCAAAGTCGCCAAGACCCAGGTCGTCTACGTGACCACCGAAAGTGGCACCCTCACCAAGGACCAGGTCATCAAGGCTCTGGGCAAGACCGCCAAGAGGTTTAAGTGCCAGGACGTGAAGAAAGCCAAAGGCTCCTGAACGCACCTCACGAGCTTTTCTCATAAAGCTTTCCACGCCCCGCTCTCCTCTGGAGACGGGGCGTTATTTTTTTCCACCGTTCAGCCTACCAGGTCGCCGATGGATCCAAATCCGGGGGAGAACAGACGCTGATACATGCGTACCGCGTAGCCATCGGTCATTCCAGCGAGGAAGTCACAGACCAGGCGCGCCCGCTCACCAACCGTCTCGACCCGCTCGATTTCCTCCGCCTGCTCGGCAGGGAGCACCTGGAACATCTGGCCGTCTATCGCCCGGCCCTCCACGTAACGGCGATGGAAGAGCTCCCAGAGCCGGCGCAACATGAGACTTCCCTTGTGCTCGAGTTGCTTGAGTTGGGGGGAGAGGAAAACCACCTCAAAGGCCAGCCTCTTGAACAGTTCGCTTTCCGCCTGCCTCGCCCCGTCAACAACGATACGATAGCGGTAACGATTGCTCTTCCCACTGAGGAAATTGCTGTCCTCCTCCACTCTCGCCGCCTTGACGTAGAGTCCGATCCGGTGCCCCACAAAGGAATCGATGCGGCCGCGACTGATCGCACGGATGAGATCTCCGAGTGAACTCTCTGCCCCAACCTCGGCCTCTCGCTTCTCCGCCCAGGCTCGCACCGATTCTTCGGTCAGGAAACCCGCCCGCACACTGTCGGCCAGGTCGTTGAGCGAGTAGGCTGTGTCATCGGCCCAGTCCATGACCTGGCATTCCACTGACCTGAATCCGTCCCGCGCCTTGCCCGGCGCCAGCTCCGGTGGAAACTCCTGTTCCCCCAACGCCCAGCGGAGGTAGCGATTCTGCTCGTCGTAAACGAAGTGGTTCGCGGGGGCCTTGCCGCCGGCTTTCCTGAGATCGCCCCATGTCGACTTGTACTTGAGCACCCCATCGAGAAAGGCCCGCGAGGGATTCATCCCGGTCCTGCGCTGCGAGAAAATCCGCTCGGTAAGCAGACGCAGGGTCTGTGCGTTACCCTCGAACCCGCCATGGGGAGCCATGAAGTGGTTCAGGGAACGTTCCCCGGCGTGACCGAAGGGGGGATGACCCAGGTCGTGGGAAAGGCACACCGCTTCCACTAGGTCCGCGTCAATGGTGTGGTCGGGTGAGAAACCCTCGGTAGAGGCCAGGAGCCACGCACAAATGGATCGGCCAATCTGGGCAACCTCAAGCGAGTGGGTAAGCCGGGTGCGGTAGAAATCGTACTCCCCGCTCCAGAACACCTGCGTCTTGTTCTGGAGCCGCCGAAAGGCGGTAGTGTGCAGGACCCGGTCACGATCAACCTGGAAAGGGCTCCGGAAATCGCCCTCCGCAGTCCCGGCTCCCGAGGATCTCTCGACATCAAATTCCTGGTAGAAGCGGTTTCGCACTGCCCATTGGTGGCCTCCAGCGGTGCTCATGGAAACAATGATTTCGAGTTTTCGTGCACTTTCCGGGTCGTCTTGACAGGTGGCAAAGAAGGCCCGGGTATGCTATCCCAAGCCGCGAAACTGAACGCGCCAGGACCTGGGTGCAGAATGCTAACCTTTCCGAACCGGTCCTGGAGG
The DNA here is from genome assembly GCA_003483645.1 of Verrucomicrobiales bacterium. Classification (GTDB taxonomy): domain Bacteria; phylum Verrucomicrobiota; class Verrucomicrobiia; order Verrucomicrobiales; family Akkermansiaceae; genus Roseibacillus_B. Next base: position 4,062 of record DMYM01000009.1, on the reverse strand, counting down.
AAATCAGGCGCCCGCAGGAGAGCTCCCCCTATGGCTACCACCGGCAATAGCTCAGCAACCTTTTCCCGTGACCCCGGTTTTATCCAGCCGGGGCTTCCCGCCTCAATGCACAATCCTGTCTGAACCAACCATGAAACTACGCATGCACACTGCCGCGGCCCTCCTCGC
>DMYM01000009.1:3691-3823 GCA_003483645.1 Verrucomicrobiales bacterium | reverse complement strand
AAGAAGGCCCGGGTATGCTATCCCGAGCCTCGAACCATGATTGACCATGCGTAGTTCTTCCCTCATTCACGGTATCTGGCTTGTCGTTGCGGTCGCCGCCTTCGCGGTTGGCAAGATGCAGTCATCCTCTTC
>DMYM01000009.1:0-3505 GCA_003483645.1 Verrucomicrobiales bacterium | reverse complement strand
GAGGGCAAACCCGACCTGAAGTCCATCGGCCCCATCGCCTTCGGACCGGAGGGCATCCTCTTTGCTGCCGACTCCAAGTCCGCGGCCGTCTTTGCAATCGCCACCGGCGACACCAAGGGCGTGCAAGCGGACTCCCTCAAGGTCGAAAACCTCGACGAGAAGATCGCGGCGCTCCTCGGAACATCCGTCGAGCAGATTCTCGTCAACGATCTCGCGGTCAACCCCGCCTCGGGCACTCCCTATCTCGCGGTCTCGCGCGGACGCGGTCCCGATGCCAAACCCGTGCTCCTCAAGGTCAACGGCGACGGCTCGCTCGCCCTCGTCTCTCTCGACAAGGTCAAGTTCTCCATCGCCGCCCTGCCGAACGCCCCTGCTGACAAAGTCGTGGGCCAAGGCCGACGCCGCAAGAATGCGCGCCTCGAATCGATCACCGACATCGCCTACACGAACGGTGACGTGATCGTGGCCGGCCTCTCCAACGAAGAGTTCGCCTCCTCCCTGCGGCGCATCCCGTTTCCCTTCAAGGAGGTCGGCAAAGGCACCTCGGTTGAGATCTTTCATGGCGCTCACGGCAAACTGGAAACCCGCTCGCCCGTGCGAACCTTCACGACCATCACGATCGAGAACGAGCCTCACCTTCTCGCCGCCTACACCTGCACGCCGCTTGTGCAGTTTCCCCTCAAGAGCCTGAAGCCGGGCGCCAAGATCCGGGGCACCACCCTCGCGGAACTCGGAAACCGTAACCGGCCCCTCGACATGATCGTCTACCAACAAGGCAAGCAGACCTTTATCCTGATCGCCAACAATGTGCGTGGCATCATGAAGGTCACCACCAAGGACATTACCGAGGTAAAAGGCATCAGTAAGCGCGTGGAGGGAGGAAAAACTGAAGGCCTCTCCTACCAAACCATCAAATCCTGGAAAGGGGTGGAGCAGCTCAACGGCTACAACAGCGAATCCGCCATCGTGGTGCAGCGCGGAGATCCAGGCGGTCTCTCCCTCACCACCATGCCCCTCCCCTGAATGGGCTCAGGTTGTGAAATCGATGGGGAGCGCCGGTCGCGGTCGCTCTCCATTTTGATGCTGCTGGTCAGTGCGCTCGCCAGCTCGGCCGAGCCTTCCCTGCGCTGGGTGAGTGATCCCGCGCAGCCGTATCTTGCCTGGGTGGAGGTCGCACCGCTTGAGAACTTTGTGCTCCCCGCCAAGGCGAGTGAGAGGACCGGACTCCTCTCGGTCCGCGTCACACCGACGAGCAATTCAGCGCTCCCTCCGATGGCGGGAAGGTATTCCCTGGAGAAGAACATGCTGAGCTTTCACCCGCAGTTTCCACTGGAACCCGGCCTCCGCTACACCGCGAGCTTCAAGTCTCTGCGTGCAAGCATCACCGCCCCACCCCGCAAGGATGCACCGGCCACCAAGGTCAGCAAGATTACTCCGACCGCCAACACTCTTCCGCTCAACCTCCTCAAGTTCTACGTCCACTTCTCCGCGCCCATGACGCGTGGAAGCTCCTACCAGCACATCCAACTGCAGGACAGCATGGGCGAACGGGTGGCCGATCCCTTTCTGGAACTGCCGGAGGAACTCTGGAATCCCGAGATGACGCGCCTCACCATTCTTCTCGATCCTGGCCGGATCAAGCGCGGCCTCCTTCCCAACGAAGTGGTCGGGGCGGTGTTTGAGGATGGCAAAGACTACACTCTCAGGATCGACCGCTCGTGGAAGGACGCCTCTGGAAGGCTGTTGGAAAAGTCCTTTGCCAAGAAGTTTCGCGCGGCTGCGCCGGATTACCGCCAACCGCAACCCAGGAAATGGCAATTTCGCTATCCCACCGCAGGCACGCGTGAACCGCTTCGGATCACCTTCGCTGAGCCCCTTGATGCCGCCCTCGCCACCCGCCTCCTGGTGGTGGGTCGCGAGCCAAATCTCATCCTGGAGGGCACCACCTCGCTCGCGGCCCATGAAACGGCCTGGGAGTTTCGCCCCGCTGAGCCCTGGTCCGAAAAACCTCACCATCTCAAGATCGATCACCGACTCGAGGACTTGGTGGGAAACTCCATCGAGCGCCCCTTCGAAGATGCCCTCGATCGGCATCCCGAGGCCGCCGGCGCTCCGCCCCCCAAATCCCGTCATCCGTTTGCGCCAAAACCCGCAGCCCCCAAAGTTGATTAGCGGAGGGACGGGGGCCGTCGAATGTGCTACAGTTCCTGTCTTGGAGCGCTAAACTCGCCCCTGGTCCGGCAGCTCCGCCCCTTCTCCCATGAAAACCTTCTGCGCCTCGCTGCGCTCGCCACCCTTGCCACTCTCGGCCTCGTCTCTTGTCCACCGTTGAGTTCCCATGCCATTCGCCATGACCGAGGCCCGGTCTACACCATGCCCGAGTCCTGGGATTCCGGAGGCCACTATGCCGGATTCTCCGCCAGCCGCCCCTTGGCCAACGGCTACAACTACAGTTCCGGCGCCCCTTGCTAAGGCGGCTTCTTCTAGGACAGGCGGTCGCCGGTCTAATTGAGTTCTGCTTCGCTTTCGGGTTTCCCAAATTCCCCTTGCGCATGCACACTGCACTGCGTGACGCCCCTCGCCTACCTGGCTCTCGTTCTTGCCCTCGGGATCCTTGCCCAATGGCTTGCGTGGCGGCTCAAGCTGCCCTCCATTCTCATCCTGCTGGCCTTTGGCTTCGGCCTCTCCCTGACCACGGGCGTGCGCATCGATGACTATCTCGAGAGAGAAACCCTTCTCGCCCTTGTTGGGATCTTCGTCGCGATCATCCTCTTCGAGGGCGGACTCACTCTCAAATTCTCCGAGCTGCGCGAGGCGGGCGCGCCCGTCATCCGCCTCTGCACCCTCGGAGTCCTCATCGCCTTTGGACTTACCAGTGTCGCAGCAAGCTACATCTTTGGTTGGAACTGGCGCATCGCAGCGCTCCTGGGCGCCATCCTGGTGGTGACCGGCCCCACCGTGGTCGCCCCGCTCCTGCGCGTGATCAAGCCCACCCGCAAGATATCCTCCATCTTGAAATGGGAAGGCATCGTGGTCGATCCCATCGGCGCCATCCTCGCGCTTCTTGTCTTCCAGGTCGCAATTGCTGGCGGGGTCCAGTCGGCAAGCGAAAGTGTTTTCCTCACTCTCGGCAAAACCATCCTGGTGGGAATCGTGGTCGCGATCGCACTCGCGAAAGTGATTGAGATTCTCCTCAGGCGCCACCTGATCCCCGACTTTCTCGAAAGCGTCTTTCTCCTCGCGGTGGTCGCGGTGGCCTTTGCCGCTTCCAACGCCATTCAGGCAGAATCCGGCCTCCTCACCGTCACGGTGCTCGGCATTGCGCTCGCGAACCAGAAGTCGGTGTCCGTGCGCGACATCCTCGAGTTCAAGGAGAACCTGCGCGTTCTCATCATCTCGCTCCTCTTCATCCTCCTCTCCGGCCGCATCGCGTCCGAAGAACTCGGGGCCGTGGCTCTCCCCAGTCTCGCCCTCCTCGCCGTCCTCTTGTTCATCGTCCGCCCCG
>DMYM01000374.1:2480-3998 GCA_003483645.1 Verrucomicrobiales bacterium | reverse complement strand
CGCCAAGATCAATCCCACCGACCCCTGGCCCCGCTTTGTCCTCACGCGCCTGAAGAAGGAGGATGGGGCCCGCTACTTCGGCCCCTTTGCCCACTCCGGGGCCCTGCGGGGCACCATCGCCTGGCTCAACAAGGAGTTCGGGTTGCGCAGCTGTCGCACGCGCGTTCCCACCGGGAAGGACTACAAGCATTGCAGCGCGGACGTGATCCGTAACTGCTCCGCGCCCTGCGTGGCGAAGATCACGCGCGAGGACTACCTGGCGCGGGTCGACCAGGCCAGCGAGTTGCTCGAAGGCAAGGGGAGATGCGAGCGGATAAAGTCGTTGCACAATGACATGGAAAAGGCCGCCGCCCGCATGGACTTCGAACGGGCGGCCCGGCTGCGCGACATCGTGCAAAACCTGGAGCGCACCCTGAATCCCACCCGCCAGTTCTCCCGCGGTCGCGGCGTGCCCACCACGGTGAAGCCCGTCGACGACCTTTCCGAACTCGCCGACCTCCTGCAGCTTTCCGGTTCGCCCGGGATCATGGAGTGCTTCGACATCTCGAATGTTTCCAGCAATCACATCGTGGCCTCCATGGTGCGCTTCGTGGACGGCCTGCCCGACAACCAGAACTACCGCCGCTACCGCATCAGGACGGTGGAGGGACAGGATGACTTTGCCAGCATGGCGGAAGTCATCCGGCGTCGCTACGCGCACATCCTGAAGGAAGGTGCGACGGTCAATTCGGACGCAGGGGACAGCCAGGAGGGTGTGGTCGAGACGATGCGCCGTCTCGCGCAGGAGGGCCGGGCACCCATCACCCTGCCCGATCTCGTCATCGTGGATGGCGGGAAGGGCCAGCTCAGTTCGGCAACCGGCGAGTTGCAGCGCCTCGGGCTGCACGGATTGCCCATTATCGGGCTGGCCAAGAAACGGGAGGAGATCTTTCGCCCGGGAGAGAGCGATCCCCTCGTCCTGAGCCACGACACCGGCGCTCTCAAACTTCTCCAGAGGATCCGGGACGAGGCTCACCGCTGCGCCAACAACTACAATGAGCTCCTCCTCCGCAAGCGCATGAAGGAATCCCGCCTCGACGACTGCCCCGGGGTCTCCCCGAAACGCAAGGCCGCCCTTCTCTCCAAGTTTGGTTCAGTGGATCGCATCCGCAGGAGGAGCGCGGAAGAGATTGCGGAACTCCCCGGTATTTCGGTGCGTTCCGCGGAGGCCATGCTGCAGTGGCTGAACCGGGAGTGAGAAGGAGGGCTCAATTGGCGGGATTCGCAAAATCCAGCGCGCGTCGCTTCATCAGCGTGGCCATCAGGTTCAGGGCGTTGGCACGGGTGGGGGCCAGATGCTCCTTGAGGCCGGTTTTCTCGATGAAGGCGAAGTCGGCCGTCAGGATGCTGTCCGGTGATTCGCCATTCAGAAAGTGGATGAAGAGGGCGATCATCCCCTTGGTAATCTGCGAATCGGAATCAGCCACGTAATGCACCACTCCATTTTCGAGGCGGGCGTCCAGCCAGACCTGGGACTGG
>DMYM01000374.1:0-2177 GCA_003483645.1 Verrucomicrobiales bacterium | reverse complement strand
GTCCAGCCAGACCTGGGACTGGCAGCCTTCGATGAGCTTGTCATCGGTCTTCTGGTCTGCGGGCATCTCAGGAAGTTTGCGACCGAGGCCAATGACGTATTCGTAGCGCTCGGTCCAGTCCTGCAGGATATTGAGATTCTGCAGTAACTGCTCCTGTCTTTCCGCGATGGTCATCCGGGGGGGGAAGAGAACCGCGGATGCGGCAGGATGCACGCCGAAAATTCGCATTTTGGAATCCTGGTCCGGAATGCGCTGGTATTCTCAGCGCAGCATGCCCGCACTCTTCTCCACGGCCTGAGCGAGGCGCTGGACATCACCTTCATCGTTAAAACAGGCAAAGGAGGCTCGGAGGGTTCCGGTGATGCCAAAGCGGGCCATGAGCGGTTGGCAGCAATGGTGGCCGGTGCGGAGGGCCACGCCCATTTTGTCGATTAGAGTGCCGAGGTCGTAGTGGTGGATGCCCTCCACGTTGAAGGAGAGGGAACCGGCACGGTCGCGGGGACCATAGAGTTTGACACCCTCGATGCCGGAGAGCGTGCTGGCGGCATGCCCGATGAGGGCATGCTCGTGTTCGTGGAGGTCGTCGAGTCCCAGGCCATTCAGGAAGTCAAGGGCGGCCGCGAGGGCGATAGCGCCCTCGATATTGGGCGTGCCCGCCTCGAACTTATAGGGGAGATCGTTGTAGGTGGTGCCGTCGTAGGTGACCTTCTTGATCATTTCGCCGCCCCCCCGCCAGGGAGGGAGGCTTTCGAGGAGGGCGCGCTTGCCGTAGAGGACGCCGATGCCGGTTGGGGCGTAAACCTTGTGACCGGAAAAGACATAGAAGTCGACGTCCAGCGCCTGCAGGTCCAGCGCGAGGTGCGGCACGGCCTGTGCGCCATCGATGAGAACGAGAGCCCCCGCCTCATGAGCGGACTTGATGGCGGCCTGGACCGGCAGGACCGTTCCGAAGGCATTTGAGATGTGTGTGAGAGCTACCAGTTTCAGGGTGTCCTCGTGAGCATCGAGAAGGCGGTGGAAGCATTCCAGGTCGAGCGTTCCGTCCTCATGAACGGGAATCACCTCCAGCGAAGCTCCCGAGCGTTCACAGAGCATCTGCCAGGGGACGATGTTGGAGTGATGCTCAAGGTTACTGATAACAATGGTGTCACCGGGATCGATTCTGCCCGAGTAGCCGAGAACAGAGGCAACGAGGTTGATGCCATCAGTGGTGCCGCTGGTGAAGATGATCTCTTCCCGGGATCCGGCATTGAGGTGGGCGGCTACCGTATCGCGGGCCCGCTCGTGGGCGGCGGTGGCCTCCTGCGCCAGATAATGTGTGCCGCGATGAATGTTGGAATTCAGCAGCTCGTAGTAGTTGCGGCTGGCGTCCAGGACCGCTCGCGGTTTCTGCGAAGTGGCTGCGTTGTCAAGGTAGACGAGCGGTTGCCCATGGACCTCATGCCCGAGGATGGGAAACTGGGAGCGCAGGGCACTGATATTGTAACCGCTCATGGCCGGTTGGAGTTAAGACGGCTGAGAGGGAAGTGTTAAGCGTTAAGAGGAGGAGAAACCAGAACGTAGTGGCAGGGGCAGGATATGACCGCTCCTTCAAGGCCAGACCGGATTCCGGGGCCAATGATGACCAGGGCGTCTGATCCTGTGCAGGACACAGGGATACCCTTGATACAAGGGAGAGTCCGCGGATCCCTTACATGTTGGGCAGTTCGATGAAACCTTCAAGTTTCCGGATGCGTGTCGGGTGACGCATCTTGCGGAGAGCCTTGGCTTCGATCTGACGGATGCGCTCGCGGGTGACCTGGAATTGGCGCCCCACTTCCTCAAGCGTCCGGCTGTATCCATCCTTGAGGCCGAAGCGTTGCTCAAGCACCTCGCGTTCGCGTTCGGTGAGGGTGTCGAGCACCTCGTTGATCTTTTCCTTGAGCATGGAGAAACCCGCTTCCTCCATGGGGTTCTCTGCGGTCTTGTCCTCGATGAAGTCGCCGAAGCTGGTGTCGTCGCTGTCGCCCACGGGCGCCTGCAGGGAGATAGGCTGCTGAGCCATCTTGAGGACCGCACGCACGCGCTCAACCGGGAGGTGGATTTCCTCCGCGATCTCGTCGGGGGTAGGCTCGCGGCCGTATTCCTGGACCAGCTGCTTCTGCACCCGCATGAGCTTGTTGATCGTTTCGATCATG
>DMYM01000350.1 GCA_003483645.1 Verrucomicrobiales bacterium | reverse complement strand
GTCCGATCCCCGCGTCTCGTAGTTCAGATTCTCGCAAAGCCAGACCCGGCCCCGCTCGTCAAAGGTGAAGGCGAAGGGTTGCTGGCAATCGGGCTCGGCCGCAAAGGCATTCACCACGAAGCCCTCGGGGTACTTCATCTTGGCAATCGCTTCCTTGGGCGAGAGATACTTGAAAGCAGCCTCCTTGGGCGGATCGGCATGCGTGACCGCCAGGGAAAGCAGGCCGGCCGAAAGGGCGAGATGTAGTGGGCGCGCGCTCATACCACTAGCTCAGTCCCTCCACGTCCCTTCGTCAAGACACACATCCCGGCGAAGCCTCCGGGTCCCTTGGCCCGGAGTTTGACCTCCCCGCCCGGATTTCCGGATCTTTGAACTCCCGGGGATGCGTCCGATTCCACTCCCATCCCTCGAAAATCCACTGGGCAGTGGCCAATCCCGGCCCTAGATTCGCCCCCCAGCCATGAACACTCACCGCACTTTTCTCGCAGTCGGTTCCGCAATTGTCACGCTCGTCATCCCGGCCGCTGCCCAGGCTCCCAAGATGGTCTGGGAGCTCTCAAAGGGAATCAAGTCCCCGGAGAGTGCCTACTTTGACAAGGAGACCGGCAACATCTTCCTGTCACAGGTCGGTGAGGGAGGAGGCCTGGGCAAGGATGGCGATGGGGTGATCTCCATTCTCAAGCCGGACGGAACCGTGGTCAACCCACGGTGGTTCGCAGGGTTGAACGCCCCCAAGGGGCTGCGCTCCAGCGGGGGAGTGCTCTGGGTCGCCGACATTGACCGCCTGGTCGGCATCAACATCGAAAACGCCACCACGCACGCGATCCACGAGGTGGCCGGGGCGAAGTTCCTCAATGATGTTGCGATCACGGAACGGGGCAGCGTCCTCGTTTCCGACATGCTCGCCAGTACGATCTACGCCCTTCAGGGAGACAAGGTTTCCAAGGTGGCTTCAGGAGTGGAACTGGACAGCCCCAATGGTCTGCTGGTGAACGGAGACACTCTTTACATTGCAGGCTGGGGACGCGACATCCAGGCGTCCTTTGAGACCCTGACGCTCGGACGCCTCCTTGCTCTCGACCTCCGCACCCGCAAGGTGCAACCCGTCACCAGGGCAACTGTGGGCAATCTGGACGGCCTCGAGCTGGATGGCAAGGGGGGCTTCCTCGTCACCGACTGGGTCGAAGGCGCGGTCCTCCACATCAGCGCCAGGGGCGCGGTCACCTCCGTGCTGGATCTTCCCAAGGGCTCGGCCGACATCGCCTACCTCTCCAAGAAGAAACTGCTCATCGTCCCGCAGATGCTGGAGAACAAGGTCACCGCCTATGATCTCTCCGGCGTCATCAAGTAGGGGCAAGGTGGACAAGCCTGCAAGACGGCTCCTCCAACAGCCGTTATCCATTGCCATGCGAGCAAGCCGCCTAATCCTGCCTGCGTGGGCCCTGACCTCGATCCTGGCAGGGGTTGGCAGTTCCCCGGCTCCGGCCCAGCGTGCCACCCGCGACTTGCAGGCGCTCTATGACTTCAGCTCCGCCAGCGGCTCCCTCATCAAGGACCGCTCAGGAACCGGGCAACCAATCGACCTGCGTCTCGGTGACGCCAAGGGTGTGGGCCGCTCGAAGGGAACTCTCAAGATCCGCAGTGGGACCCTCGTGCAGTCGCACAAACCGGCCCGCCGGTTGGTCGAGGCGGTCAAGCGCAGCGGCGAGATCACGGTAGAAGCTTGGATCAAACCTGCGGACACCAGGCAGAGCGGTCCGGCCCGTATCGTTTCGCTTTCCCGCAACAGCACCAACCGTAACATCACTCTGGGACAGGATGGCGACAAGTTCGACGTGCGCTTCCGCTCTACCAGGACGAGCAACAATGGCATCCCTTCCCTCTCCACCGGAACGCGCAGCCTGACCACCCGACTCACCCACCTGATCTACACCAGGGAACGCTCGGGCAGGAGCCGGATCTACCTCAATGGCAAAAAGGCTGGCGAGACATCCATTCCGGGAGATCCCACCAATTGGGATCAGGACTACCATCTCCTCCTGGGAAACGAGGCGGATGGCAACCGACCCTGGCTGGGCAGCTACCACCTCGTGGCCATTTACAGCCGCGGTCTCTCTCCTTCCGAGGTGATGACCAATTTCAAGGCCGGGGCGGCCGAAGGAGGGGTGGTCCCCGGGCAACGTGATCCCCGGGCAATACACTTCGAGAACAAAGTCGCTCCCATTCTCGCCAACCACTGCATCGAGTGCCACGACCCGGCCACTCGGAAGGGCAAGCTCGACCTCACCCGCAGGTCACCCGCCTTCGTTACCCTCAAGGACGGCATTTCCATCGTGCCCGGCAATCCTGAACAGAGCCTGCTCTGGGAGGCCGTCTTTCACGACGAGATGCCTGAAGATAATGATCCGCTGAACAAGGAGCAGAAGGCTACCCTCAGGAAATGGATCGAGGACGGGGCAGTCTGGCCTCTCGCTCGCATCGATCCCGCCAACTACGTGCAGAGCAGTGGCGGGATCGGAGAGCAGTGGATCCAGCGG
>DMYM01000430.1 GCA_003483645.1 Verrucomicrobiales bacterium | reverse complement strand
TGCTCCAGTCCAGCAATTCGAGTTTTGGGAGGGGAAGATCAGCCTTTCTCGTCTCGAAGACCGAACCACGCAGGGGATATGCAAGGTTCCCCGGCTCGGGAAGACGCTTCAGGCCGCTGGTCAGGAGCGGAGGCAGGGAGCCTTCCTGGGGCACGAAGGAGATCCGTCCGGTGTCCTGGTCCATTTCCTCATAATAGATGAGGTTGAGCTGCTGTGGTAAGTCCGCGGTGAAGGCCGGGGTCTGGATCGCCAGGTAACCCGCCCCCAGGGCGCCAAGTCCCAGCAGGAGGGCACAGTGGAGCAGGAACTTTCGCGAGAGCGGAGCCAGGAGTGGGACAAGGGGAAGCAGAAGCAATGCCACCAGCGCTGACATGACAGGTGGAGATATCATGGTTCCAAGTGCATCGGGGAGATACTTGAGGAAGGGAACGATCAGCACGATCGTAGTCAATCCAAGCAGCAGGCAGGCGGTGGTGAGAAGGAAGGAGTTTCCGCGGTGGGCGTTGAGGAGAAGGAGCGAGGCGAGAGCGGCCGTGAAGGCCGGGATGAGGAAGAGATAGGAGAATCCCTCTGCGGAAAGGCTGAGGATGAGAGCTCCCAGTGCGAGTGCGAGGCCGTGAAGGAAAAAGAAGAGGGTGGGCCGGGGACGGACAAAGCGGACCGTCAGGAGGAGACCCACGGCCGTGCAGATACAAGGCACAAGCAGGTCCAGATACATGTGAGCAGGCCAGGGAGTGGGGGGAGGGTCGACGCGCTGCAGAGCCCAGGTCGCGAACCAGCCCGTGACCACGCCAACCAGGGCACACAGGATCCAGCAGGAGACTCCACGCGAGAGTTCCAGCACACGCCATCGGCGGTTCCTGCACAGGCGAAGAAAGGGAAGCAGGAGGGCGAGCAGAATGGCACCCCCAAACCAGGGGCCCCGGTTAGTCGGCCAGGCCAGGATGAAATAGGCGGCGATATCGGTGTAGACCGCGTCCTCCTCCGAGGTGGCGTCCTGCCAGTCGGAGGTCAAGAGCTGGCGCACTATTCCCAGAGCGTTGTCGCCGTGATGCTGCAGGCTCCGCCGATCGAGATTATCGAGGTTGTCGAGAGGTGTATGGTAATGCTTGGGGCTTCCAATAAAGGCGAAGTTGATGCCATCCAGGCCCCGTCGCATGAAGACGGTGAGATCGGAGGAGTTGGGCATCCTGCGGTAGATGGTGACGTAGGCAGAGCTGCTCATGGGCCGGTGCAAACCGTGCGCCATCTGGTCGATCATCCAGGAATTCCCGTTGGATGTCTCGAACATGAGACTACCCCCGGAGGAGCCCCGGGCCTCGAAATTCATGATCATGCCGATACGCTCCGCGGCTTCGTTGAAGCGTGAGAAGCCCAGGGCGCCGTCCAGTCCCAGTTCCTCCCCGTCGGTAAAGAGGAGGATTACCGGGCGAGGAAGAGGAGCTTCCTTCATCAGGATGCCGGCAACCTCGAGGAGGGTTGCCACCGCCGCCCCGTCGTCGCTGGCTCCGGGACCGGCGGAGACGGAATCGTAGTGGCAGGAGAGGAGAAGGGCGGGGAGGTCGGGATTGGAAGAGGGCAGCTCCGCCATGAGATTGCGAGCGAGGGCGAGGGTGGTGGTGGATCCCCTTCCCGCCGAGACCCAGTGGTCGTTTTCCTCGGGATCGAGACCGAGATCCTCCAGTTCCCGGAGGAGCCCGGCGCGGAATCTCCGGTTGGCAGGGGAGCCCAGGGGATGGGGTTGCCCGTCAGGCAGAAGACGCTGGAGGCGGTTGAAGGCCCGTTCCGCGGAAAAGATGCTCACCGGAGCCTCGGCCGGGATCACCGGCGGCGGCTCATAGCGCAGGGAGACGAAAAAGCCGGTGGCTGCCAGCAGGGCCGCCACCACCACCGCGGGAATCCATGTGAAGGGGGAGCGGCGTGAGGGTTGGGAAGCGTTCTCACCATCCATGAAGAGTGGGCATCTTTGCGGTGAAGGCAGGGAGCGTCGATGCGGAAAACTTTTTAGAATTGTCTGCCCCCAGCTCAAAACTCTCCTTCGGCCTTGTTCCAGACTGAGTGAGTTGTCAGTTTTGAAAGATGAAGTCCGGGTCTTTTTCCTTCTGCTTCCGCTGGCTGTTACTTCTTGGGATCCTTCTCTTTGCGATCAATGGGATTGTCTCCGCCCAGGAGGCTCCCCCGTCTGTGGATCCGCCCGTCACAGAAGCGCCCACCGAAGAGAATAAAGCAACCGGGGAAGAGGAGCAGGAGAAAAGCATCGATGAGAAGATCAACGAGGGGTTCGGGAAAGCCACCGGATGGTTCGTAAAGTCTATTTTCTCAAGTATCCCGATCGGGGGCTATGATGTGTTGTGGGTGATTCTCTGGCTGGCGGCGGCAGGTCTTATCTTCACTGCGGTCTTCAAGGGTATTAACGTGCGCTGTTTCCCCCTCGCTCTCCGGACTGTGCGGGGAAAATACAGTGGTCCGGATGATCCTGGGAACATCTCGCACTTCCAAGCCCTCGCCACGGCGGTCTCCGGAACGGTGGGGCTGGGCAATATCGCCGGGGTTGCCATTGGAATCTCCATCGCAGGACCAGGGGTCGCCTTCTGGCTCTTTTTGAGCGGCTTCCTCGGGATGGCTACCAAGTTCGCGGAGTGCACACTGGGAGTGAAGTATCGGAAGATAGACAAGAAGGGTACCGTGCACGGAGGACCGATGTTTTACCTGAAGCAGGGCATGGCCGAACGGGGACTCGGTCCCGTCGGGGCGGTTCTGGCGGTCTTCTTTGCCATCTTCTGCGTATTTGCGTCCTTTGGGGGAGGAAACATTTTCCAGATCAATCAGGTTACTTCTCAGCTTATCAATGTCACAGGAGAGGACAGTTTCTTTGCCTCCAACCAGTGGGTCTTCGGTCTTATCATGGCCCTGGTCACGGCTCTTGTGATTATCGGGGGGATCAAGTCGATCGCGAAGGTGACTTCCAAGCTGGTTCCCTCCATGTGTGTGATTTACATCCTTAGTGCAGCGCTCGTCCTCATCATTAATGCCGGTGCCATTCCCGGCGCCATCGGCATGATCATGAGCGAGGCTTTTCAACCGCGGGCTGCAGTGACCGGTGGTATCCTGGCGGCCTTCATCTGGGGGATGCGCCGGGCCACGTTCTCAAACGAGGCGGGGATCGGGTCCGCGCCCATCGCCCACTCGGCGGCCCGGACCCGTAAACCGGCTTCGGAAG
>DMYM01000443.1 GCA_003483645.1 Verrucomicrobiales bacterium | reverse complement strand
GAAGTGCGGAATGCCGCCGCCCACGCCATCCGGAACACCACGGGGGGATTCCTCACCGGACAGTCCCAGGAAATCATGGTCCGCAACCTCGCCATGACCACCGATCTCAAGGAAATCGGCCAGACTGTCGTTTCCGGCAAGAACGATCGTACCATTCAGATCAAGGACGTGGCCCGGGTGGTGTGGGACCTGGAACCGATGCGGGGAGACGCCGGGATGGGAACCAAGCATGGACAGGAAAACCCCGCTACTCCCCCACGGGGCACCGATGGTGTCATCCTGACCGTGCGCAAGGCCCCGGACTTCGACACCATCGCACTCACCAGGCGTATCGAAGACGCGATGGAGGAACTGCGGCCCACCCTGCCGGAGGGGGCGGAACTGCTCACCATTTACCGCCAGCAGGACTACATCGATCTCGCCATGGGGAACCTCAAGCATGCCCTGCGCGACGGAGCCATCATGGTGGGCGCCATCCTCCTTCTCTTCCTGCTCAACCTCCGCATCACCTTCATCACTCTCACTGCCATCCCGCTTTCCCTGAGCATTACCATTCTTATCTTTGATCTCTTTGATCTCAGCGTCAACTCGATGACCCTGGGTGGCCTGGCGGTGGCCATCGGAATGGTGGTGGATGACGCCATCGTGGACGTCGAGAATGTCTTCCGGCGACTGCGCGAAAATGCCCGGATCGACTCTCCTCTCCCCCGTCTCGAGGTGATTGCCCGGGCTTCCGCGGAGGTGCGTTCCTCCATTTTCTTCGCTACCCTCCTCATCATCCTGGTCTTCATCCCGCTCCTGGCGCTGAGCGGTGTGGAAGGACGTCTCTTCACCCCCATCGCGATTGCCACCATCGTCAGCATGGCGGCTTCCTTCCTGGTCTCCCTCACCGTCATCCCGGTCCTCAGTTCATACCTCCTCGCTCCCAGGCCCGGCCACCCCCACCGGGACAACCTTTTTGTCCGCGGACTGAAGGAACTCTTTGAACTGGCCTGGCTCCGCCCCGCCCTCTCACAACCCTTCGTCCTCTTCGCCCTCATCGGGTTGCTGCTCTTCGTGAGCGCCTCCACCGTTGCCAAGATGGGCAGGGCCTTTCTCCCCCCCTTCCGCGAGCCCACCGCGGTGGTGGCCACCACCACCGCGCCGGGTACCTCGCTCCGGACCACCACCGATCTCTCCCGGACCGCCCAGGATCTCCTCCTCGCCATCCGAGGTGTCGAAACGGTCGGTTTCCGGGTGGGACGGGCCGAACGCGGTGACCATGTCGTGCCGGTCTCGAGTGTCGAGCTGGAGATAAAATTCAACGACTACGGGAAGAAGCACCGGGAGGAGACCCTTGAGCAGGTGCGTAGCACCATGAAAGGCATTCCCGGCACCTTCAGCGCCATGAGCAGTCCGCTCGCCGACCGGGTCGGACACATGCTCAGCGGAATCTCGGCCAAGATCGCCATCAAGATCTACGGTGATGACCTCGACGAGCTGCGCCGGATCGGTTCCCGGATTACCGAGCTGGCCCGGGGCATCCCCACCCTGGAGGAGGCACGCATGGAGCAACAGGCTCCCATCCCCCAGCTCCGTATCGAGCCCAACCGCCGGCGCGCCGCCGCCTACGCCGTGAATCCCGGCGCCATTACCGAGGAACTGGCGGCCATGATGGGCGGGGAAATCGTGGCTGACGCCTACCAAGACCAGCGTGTCTACGACCTGGTGGTTCGCCTGCCGCTGGAGTGGCGCGAAAACCCCGAACGCCTCGCCAATCTTTACATCGATACCAAGAACGGCAACCGCATCCCCCTCAACTACGTCGCCGACCTTCGCCAGGCCAACGGCCCGAACACCATCATGCGAGAAAACGGGCTCCGCCGCTTCGTGGTCTCCATCAACCCGACCGGCCGGGACCTCGCGGGCGCGGTGGAGGAATTGCAGCGCCAGATCGATTCCTCACTGAAACCAGATCTTCCCAAGGGATACGAGATCCGGATCGAGGGCGAATACCAGGCCGAACAGGAAGCCCGTCAGACCATCTTCTTCTGGTCCATCATCATTCTCACCGCCGTGACCTTCCTCCTCCTCGGTTATTTTCAGAGCTTCAAGCTCGTCCTCCTGGTCCTCACCACCATCCCCATTTCACTCATCGGGGCAGTTCTCTACACGCGCTTCGCCCTGGACAACATCAGCATCGCCACCCTGGTGGGCTTCATTGCCATTGCCGGCATCGCCGCCCGCAACAATATCATGATGATCTCCCACTACCTCCACCTCATGCGCCATGAGGGAGAGAACTTCACCAGACAAATGGTGATCCGCGGAACGCGGGAGCGACTCGTGCCCGTCCTCATGACCGCCCTCGCCGCCGGCATCGCCCTCGTCCCGCTCATCTGGGCAGGCCAGGAACCGGGCAAGGAGATCCTCTATCCGGTAGCGATCGTCATCCTGGGTGGCCTTGTCAGTTCCACCGTTCTTGGCCTGGCTGCCACCCCGGCCCTCTTCTACACTTTCTGCCGCAGGACCGCGGAAAAAGTCATTGCCAGGGAGGCTCCCTCCACCCACTAGATCGAAACACAGAATATTTTCTCCCAGGAAAACGTCAAAGAAACATCAACCCGTAACGCTAACCATATAGAACCATGAAGAACCTTCCCAACATTCGTATCTCCCGGAGATCAGCCTTCCTGGCTGCCCTCTGCCTCTGCGCCTTCATCCAGCCCGGGTGGGCCGAGAAAGGTGACAAAAAGCACGACCATGACCACCACCACGCCAAGATGGCCGGCCCCAACGGCGGCAGGGTCCTCCACGAAGTGCATCCCCACGCCGAACTCCTTGTGACCAAGGACCGCAAGCTCCAGCTCACCTTCCTCACCGAAAAGGGCAAGGCCACCGCGCCCAAGGAACAGACCATGGCTGTCATCTGCGGAAAGCGCACCAGCCCCACCCGCATGCGCTTCGCCAGGAAGGGGAATTCCTTTCTCTCTGACAAGGCACTCCCCAAGGGCCTGCTAATCCCCACCGTCATCCAGATCAAGATGACGCCCGGGCAAAAGTCCACCATCATCCGTCTCAATCTGAATCTGAAGGACTGCCCCGATTGCGACTTCCTGGAGTACGCCTGTGTCTGCGAGCATCACGAACACGAGGAGAAACCTGTGGCCAAGCCGAAGAAGTGACGAGGCAGTCCCCGGGCCATGAGTAAATGGTTCAGGCCGCTGCGCCGGCCTTGGCCTCACCCTGCACCCGGCGCACCAGAAAAATCGCCACGGCCAAACCGGCCGAGCCCATCACCATGGCCATCACCATGATCTGGTAGCGCACCGCTTCCATCGGATCTGCCCCTGCAATGACCTGACCCGTCATGATCCCGGGCAGCGCCACCAGACCCACTGCCAGGAAGGTGTTCACCTGCGGGATGAGGGCCGCGTTCCAGGCCGTGTTGCGTGCATGCTCCGCGCTGCGGCCGCCTTCCCGCTCCGCATCGTAGCGCTCTGCGCTCAGGGTCACCGCCGTCATGGCATTGGCAAAGATCATGCCCGAGAGGCTGATGGCATACTTCGGCTCGTACCAGGGATCCACCGCGATCACTCCGAAGATGACCAGAACGTAGATCAGCCCGCCCCCGATCCCGATGGCGAGCAGCGCATCCCGGTAGGAGTCCCAACGTCCTACCCGGACGGTTCGAATCGCGATCCATGCGGAAACAGCAATCATGAATACAACAACCCCG
>DMYM01000342.1:5062-6619 GCA_003483645.1 Verrucomicrobiales bacterium | reverse complement strand
CTACTGACCGCTTTTCCAGCACTCCGGCAGATTCTTCACCGTCTCGCTCACGATCGAAATGATCCTCTTGCGCTCGCTGCCTCCAATATGGGAAAACTCTTCATCCTCGCTCTGCAGGGCTCTCCACAACTCTTCAAGCGTCTGCGTCCGAACCACCGGCGGCAGAGACTCAAAGGCCTTTGAGTAGATAAGGTAGGAACATCGATTCTTGAAGAGCCGCCCATAGCAACGCAGCTGCCGCAACGACTGCCCCTCACTGTTCTTCACTCCGGCCGCTTCAAACGTCTCCACAAAGGCAGGATCACCTTCCAGTCCGTCCTTCAGGTCGAACTCATCACAGAACAGAAACGTCTTCACGATCTCCTGGGCCGAATCCCGCGCCGAACGCGCGGACATCCCCTCCGGCCTGGTCACGTCCACTTCCGGATCGATCGCTTTCTGCAGATAGACCAACCGCCGGTACTCCATCGACGCCTTGGTCAGGATGTTCTGCGTGTTGCACTGATGTTCCAGCACCATCAAAGATACGATATCGCTCTTCGGACGGAGATACTTCGAGGTATCAATCTTGCCTTCCATCGTCTCCCAGTTGGCGCCCGCTTCGTAGTCGAAGTCCATCCCCTCGCGATCGTGTTGCGTCGCGATCGTGTTGCCCATGTGACGAAATTTACCATGACTTCCAGTGACAAACCATCCGCCCCAACGCTCCTTGAGCGGACTGGAGTGAGTGGTCAGATACGTCCCCTCTGCCAGGATGGGATGACCGTTCTTGTCCGGAAAGACCGAGCGCACCATTAAACCGGGCACCAGGTCCGTGCGCGATGTGCCGTGACACTGTAGACAGGAATTGTCGCGCGCCACAAATCCCGACTTCCCGATCCTGTCCTTGTCCAGAAAGTAGAATACCGGGCCCAGTTCGGGGTCCGTGGAAGCCGCTTCAAAACTGCCTCCCGGCACGTAGCCCAAGTAGGTGTCACTCGAGTAGTAGATCACCCGGGGATTGTGATATCGGATCCGGTTGTTCTGCTTACTCGTGCGTGAGTAGACCATCACCTGGGATTCGACCGGGATATCGAGTTGTTTGAGCAACTGCTTCAACACCTCGAGCGGCTCACCCTTCGGCTGAGGTTTGCGCCCGGCCGCCCAGTCAGCGACAAGTAATGCCAGCCCATCCTTCGACTCCGTATCCGAGTAACTGATCGGTGCCAGTTCAAAGAAATCCCGCTGCCCCCGAGCAAATTGGCCGCACAAAAGCAATCCAGCAAAAAGAAGCGGAATCCGGACAGTCATTCAAGAAATACTCTACGCTGAAGGGGGATCGATCCTTCAATCTGATCAGGTGAGACCTCGCTTGATCCAAGTCAAATCCCCACTTTTTGCCTGAAGATACCTTTTCTCCCTCGCCAAAGCGCGCCTCGAATCCGAAAACCTCGCCCGCAACGGTGGTCACCGGAACGATGACTCATTCGCAGTACCCTGCCTCCCAAGGCAACAGTCCCTCGGTGCTCAAGAGCAGCCGCGGGACTATTATTCCTCCCCAAAAAAGGGCTCTCCCAT
>DMYM01000342.1:0-4749 GCA_003483645.1 Verrucomicrobiales bacterium | reverse complement strand
AAAAGGGCTCTCCCATTTATCCCCCCTCCCCCATCCAGAACAAGGCAATTAGCGGACCCGGCGGCGCTTTTCGCACAGAGTAAATACAGTCTCGCAAATGGAACAACAACAACGGGGAAGATGAAAGCTTTTATGCGATCCCGATTGAGCCCTTCCTTCAACGGACCCAGATCATTATTAAGTTCATGACCGCTGACGAATCCATCCCTCCGGCCAATAGTACGGAGCCAGGCTCCACCGAGGCGGAGCTCATTGCCATTCGTCGCGAGAAGCTGGCCAGGTTGCGCGAGCTGGGCATCGATCCCTTCGGAGGCCGCTTTGAAACCGATACCACGGCAGCTGAGCTTCAGAATGACTTTTCGAACGACCGCCCGGTCAGGCTGGCGGGACGCCTCCTCGCCATCCGGGACATGGGGAAATCGATCTTTTTCGTCGTCGGGGACGTCGAGGGCCGGATCCAGGGCTACCTGAACAAGAAGGGCGTTTCCGAGCACGACTGGGAAGTCTGGCACCTGCTCGACCGCGGTGACTGGGTCGGGATCGAAGGGACTACCTTCACTACCGGCAAGGGCGAGCCCACCGTGAAGGTAGACTCCTTGCGCGTGCTTGCCAAAGCCCTGCGCCCCATGCCCGACAAATGGCACGGAGTGGCCGACCGCGAGATCAAGTACCGCAAGCGGCATCTCGATCTCATGGCCAACCAGCCCAGCGCGGATCTCTTCGTGTTACGTTCCCGGATCCTGGCCGAGATCCGGAACTTCTTCCACGAACGGGGCTTCCTGGAAGTCGAGACGCCCATGTTGCAGGATGTGGCGGGCGGCGCCGCGGCCCGTCCCTTCGAGACCCATCACAATGCGCTCAACATGCCCCTCACCCTGCGCATTGCGCCGGAACTCTATCTCAAGCGTCTGCTGGTGGGTGGATTCACCAAGGTTTTCGAGTTGAACCGCAATTTCCGCAACGAGGGCATCTCACGGCGGCACAATCCCGAGTTCACCATGCTGGAAGCCTATTGGGCCTGCGCCGACTTTGAGAAAATGGCCGAGTTGGTGGAGGAACTTATCTGCTCCCTGGCCGAAAGGTTCTTCGGTACCCTCCAGATCGAACATCGGAACGAGGAAGGCGAAGTCGTGCGAACCATCGATCTCTCCCGTCCCTGGAAACGCCGCCCCTACCGCGAGCTCATCATCGAGGCTGCCGGTGAAGACTGGTTCGACCTCTCTCCCGAGGAGCGCCGCACCCGCGCACAGAATGACTTCAACCTCGAAATCGGAGCCGATCTCGAGGACTACGAAGTCACTCAACAGGTCTTCGAAAAGCTGGTCGAAGAACACACCTTCGATCCCTGCTACGTCACCCACGTCGACGCCAAACTCATTCCCCTCGCCAAGCTCAATCCCGACAATCCGGATGTCATTGACGTCTACGAACTCATCATCAACGGCCAGGAGATCTCCCCGGGCTACTCAGAACTCAATGATCCCGATGTGCAGCGTGCCCGCTTCGAGGAACAGAGCGGTGGAGAGGCGCAGGAGATCGACCACGACTTCGTGGAGACCCTTGAGCACGGCATGCCCCCCGCGGGGGGCATCGGCATCGGCATCGACCGCCTCATCATGCTGCTCACCGGTGCGCCCACCATCCGGGATGTCATCCTCTTCCCGCAGTTGAAGCGGAAGGAGTGATCGTGAGGACGCAGTCTAGCCCTCCCAGCCCTTGACGCGTTCCACGGCCCGGTCCCAGCGCGCCCTGATCCCGGCATGATCTCCCTCAACCGGTTCGAAATGCCGGTCCACTCCCCATCGCTCACTGAACTCCCCCTGGTCCTTCCAAACTCCGGTCGCCAGACCGGCCAGGGCCGCCGCCCCGAAGGCGGTGGTTTCGATATTACTCGGCCGCACCACCTGCCGCTGCAGGAAATCGCTCTGGATCTGCATGAGCAGGTTGCTGCGCGCAGCCCCGCCATCGACCCGCAGTTCCACCAGTTCCACCCCCGAGTCCTTCTCCATGCACTCCAGCAACTCAACCGACTGCAGGGCCACTGCTTCGAGGGACGCCCGGCAGAGGTGAGCCCTGGAGGTGCCGCGGGTGAGCCCGAACACCGCTCCCCTCGCATAGGGATCCCAGTGCGGCGCACCCAAACCGGTGAAGGCAGGCACCACCACACAACCCCCGCTGTCAGGAACAGTGGATGCCAGTTCGTCCAGCTCCGATGCACTCGATACCATCTGGATTTCGTCCCGGAACCACTGGAAGAGGGCTCCCCCGATGAAGACGGAGCCTTCCAACGCATAACTCACCTCTCCACCAATCCGCCAACCCACCGTGGTGAGCAGGCCATTACGTGAACTCACCGCCTCGCTCCCGGTGTTCATCAGAAGGAAGCAGCCGGTCCCGTAGGTATTTTTCGCCATGCCGGGATCGAAGCATGCCTGCCCGAAGAGGGCCGCCTGTTGATCACCCGCCATCCCCGCGATGGGGATGCCGCCCCATTCACCCACCACTGCGCTGGAGTCCACCACCCTGGGTAACATCAAACGAGGAACCCTGAAGATCTCCAGCAGGGCGTCGTCCCAGTCGAGGCTGTGGATGTTGAAGAGATTCGTCCGCGAGGCATTGGAAACATCAGTCACGTGGACAGCGCCCTCCGTCAGTTTCCAGACAAGCCATGAGTCAATCGTTCCAAAGCGCAGCCCTCCCGCCTCCGCCTTTTCCCGCGCCCCCTCCACGTGATCGAGAATCCACTCCACCTTGCTCGCGCTGAAGTAGGGATCGAGCCGCAGTCCGGTCCTCGCTGTCACCTCTGCCTCCCGGCCCTCCTCCTTCAGACGTGCGCAACGTTCCGCGGTTCTGCGATCCTGCCACACGATCGCATTGCAGACCGCCTCTCCGCTTGCTGCGTCCCAGACCACCGTGGTCTCCCGCTGGTTGGAGATCCCCAGGCCGGCGATCGACTGCCTGTCGGACCGGGCCAGAACTTCCGCCAGAGTCGTCTCCTGCGACGCCCAGATCTCCTCCGCATCGTGCTCCACCCATCCCGGTTCCGGATAATGCTGGGTGAATTCCCTCTGCGCCGAGTGTACCGCCTTCCCGGTTTCATCAAAGAGGATCGTTCGCGAACTTGTAGTCCCCTGGTCGAGCGCGAGCACGAACTTCATGGCCCCGCCAAGGGACCGCACCCTGCCTCGCAATTCAAGCTCCTCCTCCCCGGAACGGGCCTCCTTCGCATCACTGCAGCCCCCGCAAGATTCGCCGGCCTGTTGCCATGAAACCAATGAATCTACCCGATTCCCACCCGGCGCCTGACCGTCCCGGGGCGAGCAACTTGGCTCCCTGCTGCATGAAATGCAGGGAGATCACACCATAACGCCCCTGTTCCCTAATATCGCTTAACCAATAACCCATTGACCCCGGGCCATGCATTTTGTCCGCTCTTCGAAACGCGCCATTGGAATGAAATATACAGTCGCATCTCTCGCCCTCGTCAGCCTCCTCCTCTCCGCATGTGGGGGCAGGGACAACAACGACGGGAATGGAAAGAACTCCGGTTCCAACAAAAGCAACGAAACCCAAGTGGAAGTCTACGGTAAGCTCGACGATGGCACGGAAGTGAAGATCTTCACCTTCAGCAACAAGAGCGGGATGGTCGCCAAGGTCACCGAGTACGGCGCCATCCTCACCAGCCTGGAGGTGCCCGACAAGGACGGTAACGTCGAGGATGTCACCCACGGCTACGACAACCTCGCCGGCTGGCTCACCAACAGCTCCTACTTCGGTGCCACCGTGGGCCGCTATGGCAACCGCATCGCCGGGGGGAAATTCGAAATAGACGGCCAAGTCTACGACCAACTTGCCGTCAACAACGGTCCCAATCACCTCCACGGAGGGGAAAAGGGTTTCGACAAGGTCCTCTGGAAGGGCGAAGCCATCGACGGTGGTGTCAAGCTCACTTACACGTCCAAGGACGGGGAGGAAGGCTATCCCGGCAACCTGCAGGTTACCGTGACCTACACCCTGAACGACAACAACGAGCTCAAGTGGGTCTGCGAGGCCACCACCGACAAGGCCACCCCAGTCAACATCGTGCAGCACACCTACTGGAACCTCAGCGGCGATCCGACCACTTCCATCAACGACCACATCCTCACCATCCCGGCCAAGTACTTCCTGACCACCGACAAGGATCTCATCCCCGACGGCAACCTTGCCGAAGTGGTGGACACTCCCTTCGACTTCAACAGTTCCACCACCATCGGTGAACGCATCAAGGCTGCCAGCATCCCCCTCCAGTTCGGCAAGGGCTACGACCACTGCTGGGTCGTCGATGGGGAAGGCATGCGCCTGGCTGCCAAGCTCAGGGATCCCAAGACCCGCCGCGCCATGGAGCTCCAGACTGATCAACCGGGTGTCCAGTTCTACGGTGGCAACTTCCTCGACGGGGAAACCACCGGCAAGAGCGGGGTGAAGTACGGGCATCGCACCGCCTGCTGCCTTGAGACCCAGGTCTTCCCGGACTCTCCCAACAAGCAGGACAATCCCGCCTTCCCCAGTTGCATCCTCAAGCCGGGGGAAACCTACACCCACACCATGGTGAGCAAGTTTTCGTGGTAACGACTGGTTCACCCAGTCGATCGTCACTAGCAAAACGAGGGACCGCCAACCGCGGTCCCTCGTTTCTCTCCTCCCAGTCAGAACCTGATCCGCCCCTGCGATGGATGCTCCCACTGTCATCTCCTTCCTCTTCTTCAC
>DMYM01000240.1 GCA_003483645.1 Verrucomicrobiales bacterium | reverse complement strand
TGCGCAGTTGATCGAGACGATCCTCCAACTCCTTGAGATACTCTTCCTGGACCGTGTTGTCCTCTCCAAGAGCCGCGATATCGGCCTGCAGATCCTTCCAGGGCTGGGGTTCGTCAAGCGGACCTTCGCCGGAGTCGGTTCTGGCCGATACCGGAAGGAAAAGGCTGGTGCCGAGAAAGAGGACGGCGGCAAGCAAGGGAGCGAGGAGACGGGACCAGCGCCAGCGGGTGCCGTCATCGATGGTCTCGGGGAGATTCGGCCAGGGGGTGACGCCCTGCTTGGCCGCACTGAGGGTGTTGCGCATCCTCATGCTGGCTTCGATCCGGACCAGGGCACGGGCGGGAGATTCGAAGTGCCTGCGGGCCAGCCACCAGGCCATGAGGCCCATTCCTAGCAGTAGCACCAGACCGATGATGATGGTCTTCGCCCATGGGAATTGCACCAGTTCGCGGCGAGCCATCAGAATGAGACAGGAGCCGATCAGGCTGCTGACCACCAGGGGCACCGCCAGCTTGTCGAGCCACCAGGCCACGTTGATCTTGGCGGAGACATGGCGGGCTAGGCGGCGCCACTGGGCTGCGCTCGATTCCTGATCACTCATGAGAACGGGGATTAGTAACCCATAAATCCTGGTAACGCTAGGGAGATGTGCGCCACTGGTGGGGAGTGGAGCAGGGGCTTGAATGGCGGGCGCCCCGGACAGGGAGAAGGAGAAGAGGCGGGCAAAGAGGGACGATCAGCAGTTCTCGGCCTCCGAGCGTGGTGCGCGGGTGAGGAGTTCCTGCAGTGCCTCGGCAGCGGGTTTGTCCTGGTAGAGGATGCTGTAAACCGAGTCGATGAGGGGAGTGCGTACGCCACTACGGTGGGCGACCTCATGAATAGACTGACAATTGGGGATGCCTTCTACCACCATTCCCTCGGCATCGAGCGTCTGCTGGACGGTGTTGCCCTTTCCGATGGAGATTCCGGCACGGAAATTACGCGAGTGGTGTGAGTAGCAGGTGGCGATGAGATCGCCCACCCCGGAGAGGCCGATAAAGGTGTCGGATTGTCCGCCAAGGGTGGTGCCGAGGCGGATCATTTCGGCGAGGCCACGGGTGATGAGGCCGGCGGTGGCGTTGTCGCCGAGGCCGATGCCGGAGGCGATGCCGGAGGCGATGGCAAAGACGTTCTTGATGGCACCGCCCCACTCCATGCCGGCGAGGTCGTTGCAGGTATAGGAACGGAAGGTGGGCGTGGTGAAGAGGTGCTGCAGGCAGGATCTTACTTCATCGTCCTGTGATCCAATCACGGTGGCGGTGGCCAATCCCTTGCAGACTTCTTCGGCGTGGTTGGGGCCGGAGAGGACGGAGAGTGGGTGGGTGGGAAGGAGTTCGCCGATGATCTCGGACATGCGTTGCCCCGTACCTCGTTCGATACCCTTGGAGCAGGCCATCAGGATGGCCTGGGGTTTGAGTTCGAGGGTAGCCAGTTGCCCGGCGATAGTCCTGGTGGCGGAGCTTGGAACGACAAAGAGGATGAGGTCCGCCTCGCAGGCGACTGCGAGGTCATCGCTGGCCGTGATGGACGTAGCGAGCAGCCCCCCGGAAAGATAACGCTCGTTGCGATGGTTTGAATTGATGTCCTCGATGACCGCGGCATTGCGCCCGATGAGGGTGACCCGGGAGGCAGTGTGGGAGAGGACGGTGGCCAGGGCAGTTCCCCACGATCCGCATCCGACAATGACCACCCGGGGGGAAGAAGGAAAGGTATCAGGATTCATGGTCGCTTCCTTTCTGTTCAGGATTTCGCCCGGTTCGGGAAGTCTTTTGTATCCGGCTTGGGAGGCGGTCCTCGGTTCCGGCCAGGATGCGTTGGATGTTAGAGCGGTGTCGCCAGACTGCAAGGGCGGCGGCGATGAGAGCGAAAACCATGAGCGGTTTGTTCCAGGTTCCCGCTTCCCAGAGTGAAGGCTGCGATTTGTCGCCGCCGATATGGTGGAGATGGTCTGCCAGATGACGCAGGATGGGAATGCTGAGAGCCGCTGCTATGCTTCCCAGGCTGACGTAGCCGCTGAAGTAGAAGGTGGCTGAGAAGACGAGGAACGCGCCGAGGAGGATCAGAGGCATGAGGGCCATCAGAACCCCGGCGGAGGTGGCGATACCCTTGCCTCCCTTTCCGCGCAGGAAGATTGAGTAGTTGTGGCCCATGATGGCGGCGAGCGCGGTGATGACCTGGATGCTGTGGACGTAGAGTTGTCGGTCGGCTGGGAGTTCCCCGGTGAAGTCCCAGAGGAAGGGGAGGGGCACGGCCGGCGTCTCCCCGGTGATCCGCAGGAGGTTGGTGGCGAGGACAACCGGCAGGAATCCCTTGAGGAAGTCGAGGAGGAGACAAGAAACGCCGAAGCCCCTGCCGACTACCCGGAACACGTTGGTGGCCCCCACATTACCCGATCCATGCTGACGGATGTCGATCCCTCTGGACCTCGCGATGAGAACCCCGAAGGGAATGGAACCGACGAGGTAAGCGAGGACTGGGAAGAGCCAGGGCATGATGGAGGGCCTGGTTGCCGGGCGCCCTCCCGGAACGGGAAGGCCCCGGGTGCGGTCGGTAGTCTATTGGCCTGCAGTAGCTTTCTTGATCACAACATCCTGCAGCGGAACGTCCTTCATGGGTTTGGGTTGCTCGACAAGTTGGCCGGCCCGGTCGCGCGCCTGGAGGCGCTTCACGCCGGTGTCGACCTGTTTGATTTTGTCCACCACATCCATGCCTTCCACCACCTTGCCGAAGACGGCATAGCCATCCGGACTGGATCCCCGGGGGTTCGCCGCGCTCTTCGGATCGAGGCTGGGGTTGTCTCCTACATTGATGAAGAACTGGGAGGTGGCGCTGTCAGGTGCAGGGGTACGAGCCATTGAGATTGTGCCCCGCATGTTCCTGAGGCCATTCTTCGCTTCGTTCTTGATGGGGTCCCTGGTCTTCTTCTCCGTGCCCTTGCCCTCGACGGGTGCAAATCCTCCACCCTGGATCATGAAGTTGTCGATCACGCGGTGAAAGATGGTTTCGTCATAGAACCCTTCGTTCACGTAGTTCAGGAAGTTCCCGGTGGTGAGGGGAGCCTTTGCCGGGTCGAGTTCAAGAACGATGGTACCGTGGGAAGTCTCCAGGGTGACCCTGGCTTTGGTTTCGGTCCCGGCCTTGGGAGGCGTGGGCTC
>DMYM01000212.1 GCA_003483645.1 Verrucomicrobiales bacterium | reverse complement strand
CTGGAAGGATCTGCAGGCCGATATCGAGGCTCTTGGAGAGGACAACACGGTCCAGGAAGAGTATCTCAAGGAGTTGGAGGATCGTCTCGATCAACTGCGCAGGCAGAACGAACAGGAGTGGTACAGCCACTCCAGCGTGGAAGCCACCGATGCTCTGCGGAAGATGCACGGCAGTGAACTGGAACGCATGGAGCGCAACCTCCGCAAGGCCGAGCGAGCCCTCAACAACCTGCAGAAGGCCGATGGCAAAATGAGCGATGCAGGCAAGCAGCGCATGCTCAACGAATTTGAAGAAGCCCTGCAGGGGCTGACCCAGGGCCAGATGAAACCCAACCAGGGACTGCTCGACCAGTTGAAGGAACTCGATCCCGGGAATCTGGAACAACTCAGCGGGGAAAAGCTCGACCAACTCCGCGAAAACATGAAACAGCATGCGAAGAACTGTCAGCAGTGCCAGGGAGGCGGCGAACCGGGAGGTCAGGGCCGGAGTGACGGCGATGACTGGCTGGACAACCTCCTCAACGAAGGACCGGAAAATGGTGGGCCGCAGGAGGAAAACCCGGGAGGCAACGGCGGACGCAACCGGGGACCGGGCTCTGCCCCCGGCGTGCTCGGACAAATCTCTCCCGACGTGAACTCCGGTGACTTGGAAGGCCTGGAATCAAAGGATCTGAGCAAGTCGCTGCCAGGTGATCTCCTCGAACTCAACGACGGCGAACACGAGGTAGACAGGAGCAAGGTCGAGCCCCGCGCCGGCGGAAACGTGGAGGGCGAGTCCAAAGGCGGTGCCCGGGTGTGGAAAGACTCCCTCCTTCCCTCCGAGAAGAGCGCTCTCAAGGAGTTCTTCAAGTAATCCCGCACCCCCCAGATGACCGACAGTGGGGCCGCAGACGTGCAATCGGATGTCACCCTGCATTCCCTTCGGTCAGGGGACGCGGGGATTGATACTTTACTGCCCACGGTGATGACCGTCTACTGCCTGCCATCCAGTTTGCCCCCGTCCGCTACCCCCCCGGCCCCCCTTCACTGATTCTTCAACCGCTTACCACCGACTGTCTACCGTCCCCTGATTCCATGGAGCACGCCTCGGAAACCGAAGTCACCGATGCCGGCAAGCACATCCGGTCCCTCGCCAATGCCCTGCACCAGGTTCTCTTCGGTCAGGAGGAACTCATCCAGCTGATCCTCACCGGAGTTCTTTCGCGTGGCCACATTCTTCTCGAAGGTCTTCCCGGCCTCGGGAAAACCGAACTCGTCAAGGGTCTCTCCCGGATCCTCCATCTGGATACCAAGCGCATCCAGTTCACTCCCGACCTCCTGCCGGGAGATATCACGGGGAATCCCGTCCTTCAGGAAGTGGACGGCCAGCGCCAGTTCATCTTCCAGCCCGGCCCGCTCTTCACCAACATTGTCCTCGCCGACGAGATCAACCGGGCCTCTCCCAAGACCCAGTCCGCCCTGCTTGAGGCCATGCAGGAACGCCGGGTCACTGTCCTGGGACAAACCCACCAGCTTCCCTCCCCCTTCTTCGTCCTCGCCACCCAGAACCCGATCGAACTGGAGGGCACCTACCCGCTCCCGGAAGCGCAACTCGACCGCTTCCTGTTCAAACTGGAAGTCACTCGCAATGACGTCGCTACCCTGGAACGCATCGTGAATAACCGCGAACTCGGCACCGAACCCGAGGTGCAGGCCATCATGGACGAAACTACGCTGGAGGAGGTGCTTTCGCTGGTCCGCCGTATTTTCCTCCCGGAAGTGGTCGGTAACTATATCGCCCGTCTGGTGGACGCCACCCACCCCGGCCAGTCAAATGCCGCCCGCAACATCAAATACGGATCCAGTCCGCGGGCCGCTCTTTCCCTTGCCGCCTCAGCACGGGCGCACGCACTCATGAACGAGCGCACTCACGCCAGCTTCGAGGATGTCAAGTTCGTGGCTCCCTCCGTCCTGCGCCATCGCGTCATCCTCGAGTACAACGCGCGGGTGGAGGGCCTCACCGCCAATGAAGTCATCGCCTCCCTCCTGGAGGAGATTCCCTTCCAGGCGGGCGCCACTCCCAGGACCCTGCATCAAACCTCCTCCACCTGATCCTCTTCCGCATGAGGAATCGGATACTCATCCTCCTCGCCCTCGCCGCACTGGATGCCCCGCTTCAGGTCGCGAACGCCCAGGTTTCGCGAGCCCTCATCAGGGAGACTTACAACGCCAAGGGGAAACCGGCAATCTCCCTGGAAGTCACTCCCCTCCTCACCCAGCTCCCCTCCTCCGGCTACTTCCCACTCCGCGTCAAGATCACCAATGACAGCAAGGTCAACCGCACGTGGATGTTCGGGTTCACTTCGCGCGACTTCAATCCCGACGGAGAGGGAAACGAACTCAAGTCCGAGTTTTCCGTGAAGTGCGATTCGCAGTCCGTCGCCGAAGTCGACCTGCTCGTCCCCCTGATAAGCGTCTTTCACTATGGCTACCAAGCCTCCATCGGACTCGAGATTGAGGTGAGCGCACCCGCTCCCTTCCAGAGTTCGCGCGAAACAATCTCAACGGAGTTCCATCATGACTGGCCCTCCGTGATGTGCAGCGAGACCATTCACAGCCGCAACGGGAACAAACTCGACAAGGCGGCAGAAACCTCCCTCGGGGCATATCCCGGGTCCCCTCCCGGTGTCTTCACCGGATCGAGTGGCTATGTCGGCATGGGCCTTGAGTTCGGAGCCAGCTTCAGTCCCAAGTCCATGCCGGACGACTGGCGCGCCTACAGCGGCTACGACGCCTGTCTCCTGACCGACGACGACTGGAACGACCTCCCGGTGGGAGCCAGGAGCGCCCTGCGCAAGTGGAATCGCCTGGGAGGTGCCCTCCTCGTCTACACCACCAACCCGGCAACCGATCTCAACAGCCTGGGCCTCGAGAAGGGTGCGGTGGGAGCTTTCCGTGCCGATCTTGGCTGGGGTAGCGTGCGCCTCCAGAGCTTCCCCGACAGCGGCCTTCTCAAGGCCGAAGAGACAGTCGAACTCGTGCGCGACATCATCGATCGCACCGGCGGACATCGCGCTCGAAACCTGCGGAGCAACTTCCGCCCCCACTGGCCCCTTCAGTCAGCTTTCGGGGAAAAACCCTTCCGCATCGCCTTCTTCATCCTCGTTCTGGTCATCTTCGGAATTCTGGTCGGACCGGTGAATCTCTTCGTCTTTGCGCGGGCAGGACACCGGCACAAACTCTTTGTCACCACCCCTCTCATCTCGCTTGGCGCAAGCGCCGTCCTGGTGGTGCTCATCCTCTTCCAGGATGGATTCGGGGGCCGCGGCCAGCGTCTCGTCCTCCACGAGGTCGGTCCCGACAACACGGCTTACATTTCGCAGGAGCAGATCGCCCGCACCGGGGTCCTCCTGAAGACCGGCTTCACCACCAGCGAACACGGTTACCTCAGCCCCGTCATGCTCGCCAATTCACGCTGG
>DMYM01000084.1 GCA_003483645.1 Verrucomicrobiales bacterium | reverse complement strand
CAAGGCACCCGAACCCGGCAAGTCGGCTGCCCGCAGGTCTGTGGTGGCGTTGTTGCCATCGGTCGTGAGCCTGTCATGATGAGTGTCATCATGAGTCTGCCGTCCGAGTCGTCTGTTTGTGTTCTGTTTCTCTGCACCGGCAACTCGTGTCGCAGCCAGATGGCCGAAGGTTTCTTGCGGCAGATGTCGGCAGGAGTGTCGGGGGGAATGTCCGGGGCTGTGATCGAGAGTGTTTCGGCGGGGTCCTGTCCGTCGGAGTCGGTGCACCGGTTGGCGATCGAGGTGATGAGTGAGTTGGGGATCGACATTTCCGGTCAGCGGAGCAAGTCGATCGACGAGTTCCTGGATCCGGCCGGGACGATGCCCGACGTGGTGATCAGCGTTTGCGACAGCGCTGCGGCCGAGTGTCCGGTGTTTCCGGGTCGGGAAGTCGAGCGTCTGCACTGGCCGCTGGACGATCCGGCGGCTGCGAGCGGGACGGAGGAGCAGAAGAGGGATGTGTTTCGTCGAGTGCGGGATGAAGTTCGGTTGTTGATCGAGGAGTATTTGGGTGGGGGCAGGGTGGGGCGTGCGGAGAGCCAGTCCCCTAGGGGTTGCTGACGAGCGTTTTCATTTCTC
The DNA here is from genome assembly GCA_003483645.1 of Verrucomicrobiales bacterium. Classification (GTDB taxonomy): domain Bacteria; phylum Verrucomicrobiota; class Verrucomicrobiia; order Verrucomicrobiales; family Akkermansiaceae; genus Roseibacillus_B. The sequence goes on along the minus strand of DMYM01000084.1, from coordinate 2,559 downwards.
GGACGGCTCGTTCGAGTCCCACGAGTACGGCTCGTGCGACGATCGAGTGTCCGATATTGAATTCACAGACACCTTCGATGGCGGCCACGCGTCGGACGTTGCGGTAGGTCAGGCCGTGTCCCATGTGGAGCACCAAGCCGGCCTGCCGAGTCGTTTTGGCGGCGGCGGTCAGCACATCGAATTCGCGGTCGGCCGCTTCGTCTGTGACCGCGTCGGCATAGGCTCCGGTGTGCAGTTCGACGGCGTCGGCTCCGAGTCTTGCGGCCGCTTCGATCTGTTCGTCGACCGGATCGACGAACAGGCTGACCTCGATCCCGGCCTGTTGTAGTCGTTGGCAGGCGTCGGACACGCGATCGTGTTGCCCGGTGACATCCAGTCCACCCTCGGTCGTGATCTCCTGCCGGTTCTCGGGAACCAGGCACACGAAATCCGGTGCCAGTCTCAGCGCGATCTCCAGCATTTCAGCCGTGCTCGCTATCTCAAAGTTGATCGGCAGATCGCAGGCCTTCTTCACCCGTGACACATCCTCCTCCTGCACGTGCCGCCGATCCCCCCGCACGTGCATGGTTATGGAATCCGCCCCACCCGTCCTGGCTGCCAGGGCCGCCGCCACGATGTCCGGTTCGGCATTGGGCGAATCGAGCATGGTGGCATAGCGGGCCTGCCTCAACGTGCTGACGTGATCTATGTTGACTCCAAGTTTCAGCATTTCAGATCTCTCAGATCCTGAACCCTCCAGAATTGAACATCCAGAACCCCTCCCTAATGACGGAAGTGGCGATGTCCAGTAAAGACCATCGAGACGTCCGCCTCATTCGCAGCTGTAATGACCTCTTCATCCCGCACCGATCCTCCCGGTTGAATACAGGCGGTGGCCCCGGCTTTGATGGCCGTTTCCAGTCCGTCCGCAAAGGGGAACATCGCATCGGAGGCGATGACGCTGCCCCTCAGGGCCAAACCGGCCTCCTCCGCCTTCCAAGCCGCGATGCGCGAGGAATCCACCCGGCTCATCTGGCCTGCCCCGATCCCAATCGTGCTGTCGGTGGAGGCAAACACAATGGCATTTGATTTCACATGCTTGACCACCCGCCAGGCAAAACGCATGGCCCGTAGTTCCTCCTTGGTGGGCGGGCGCTCGGTAACCACCTTCTCCTCCAGTTTGTCGAGCCCCATGGCGGTGTGGTCCCGATCCATCACCATCAGTCCACCGGGGGCTGAGCGCAGGAGCGGCTCCTTTTTCGCCCGCTGATAGGCTTCGTGCATCTTCATCAGGCGCAGGTTCTTCTTCTTCTGGAGGATTGCCCGCGCTTCCGATTCGAAATCGGGAGCAATGATGACATCCGTGAAAATCTCGCTGATCACCCGCGCCAGACTTTCGGTGAGCGGGCGATTGCAGACGATTACGCCGCCAAAGGGAGCCTGCCGGTCAGTCTCAAAGGCCTTCTGCCAGGCCATCCGGAGATCCTCGTCATCCTGTCCCACCCCGCACGGATTGGTGTGTTTCAGGATCGCCACTGTCGGTCGCCGGAAATCGAGAATGAGATCGGCGGCTGCTTCAATGTCCAGGATGTTGGTGTAACTGAGTTCCTTCCCCTGCAGTTTGCTGAAGTGGTCACCAAACGAACCGTAGAGCCGGGCCTTCTGGTGTGGATTGTCGCCATAACGCAACTCCCGCTCCAAGGGCAGCGTGGTCGAGAAGCATGCCGTAGTGCTGTCGTCGCACTTGCCGAGATAGTTCGCGATCGCAGTGTCATAGTCCGCCGAGCGCTTGAAGACCTTGACCGACAATTCCTCCCTCAACCGCAGGCTGGTGTCCCCCTCGTGACTCCGCATCTCCTCCAGCACGCGATCGTAATCCTCCGGGTCGGTCACCACCGTCACGGAAGTGGCATTCTTGGCCGCACTCCGCAGCATGGAGGGCCCCCCGATATCAATATTCTCGATGGCTTCCTCCATGGTCACCCCCTCCTTCGCAACGGTCTCCTCGAATGGGTAGAGGTTGACTACTACCAGATCGATCGGTTCGATCCCGTTCTCCTTCGCCTGACGCAGATGCTCTTCGGAATCACGCTTGTGCAGGAGTCCACCGTGCACCTTGGGATGCAGGGTCTTGACCCGTCCCTCGAATAACTCCGGCGCCTCGGTGTAGTCGGACACATCCATCACCGGCAGATCCGCATCGCGCAGGGCCTTCGCGGTCCCTCCGGTCGAGAGTAACTCCACCTGGAACTCCTCATGCAGAGTCCTCGCAAAATCGACCAGACCCGTTTTGCTCGAGACCGAGAGGAGCGCGCGTTGGATTGCCATTTGCCCGGTCCCTAGCCCTCCGTCCCACCCACCGCAAGCGCATTATCCCGCTTCTTCAGGCTTGACGCGGTGCCGGAACTCCTCCGGCCCCTGTTCTTCCCCCATTTTACCCTCCCGGGACGTCCTTGTGCAATTTCTTCAACCCCTCCGCATTGAGCCCCCTCACCTGCAGGTAGCCCCCATGGAAACAGGCACGCAATCCATGAAGGTGCCGGGTATTCAAGCGGGATTCATTCTCAGGGCCACCCGCCC
>DMYM01000359.1 GCA_003483645.1 Verrucomicrobiales bacterium | reverse complement strand
CTTCGAGCCGGATGGCGATGAAGCCGTTCCTCCCTGGGAGGTCATTCCGGAAAAACCGCAGTCGCGGCGCCGAGCGGTTGGAAACAAGGAAATCTAGATCGCCGTCACGATCCCAGTCGGCCCGCGCAACTCCGCGGCCGTCGTCCGGCAGATCCAGGCCGGAAACTGCCGAGACATCGCAAAACGATCCATTCCGCAGATTGAGAAAACAATGGTGCGGTTCGCGCGCACTGAAACTGCGGCCCTGCTTGACGACCTCGAGAAAGGACTCCGCTGCGCTTCCGAGACCTCCTCCCAGCGAGACCCCACTTGACGACCCGACCTGTCGCCAGAAAAAACTTCACAAATCTCCGGTGTCCGGAGTCGTGATATAACCGTTGGCGACAAAGAGATCTTCCCAGCCATCGTTATCGAGGTCCGTGAAAACGGAACTCCATGCCCAGCCCGCCACCATGGCCCCGCTCTTTTCGCTCATTTCGGCAAAGGTCCCATCTCGCTCATTGCGAAAACAGCTGTTGCCGCGGACAAAGCGGCGATAGAGCGACCGGACCGGCTGCCCGCTTTTCGCCAGGAATTTCTCCTGGGACGTGATGCGACTGCCCGCGGAGGAGAACATATTGCCCACGTAGAGATCCATCCACCCATCGCGATCGTAGTCGGCCCAACTTACTGACATGCCGGATCCGTAATCGACCGTCCCCGCTCTCTCTGCGATTTCGGAAAACCTGCCGCCATCATTCCGGTAGAGACAGTTCTTTCCGTAGTCGTTTGCGATGTAGAGATCCTGATCTCCATCGTTGTCGTAGTCCTCCCAGGCCGCGGCCAGGCTGTGCCGCGCGTTGTTCAATCCAAGTCCCGCCTCCTCGGTCGCATCGACGAATCTCCAGGCCCCGTCGTTGCGGAAGAGCTGATTGCGCCCGCCGTCGTTGGCATCGTGATAGAGAAAGGGGCGCTTCGGACTCAGGGAGAAATCCACTGTGACATAGAGATCGAGATCCCCGTCGCCATCGTAGTCTGCGGCGGATAGGGCATGCAAATCGTAGTCCGCCGATGCGAGCCTCGCAACGGGACGAAACCCCCTTCCGGTGTTATTCTCCAGAACCTGAGTTCCTTCGAAGGTCGCCAGGACAAGATCCTGATCCCCGTCGTTGTCCAGATCGACAAAAAGCGCGCTCGCCGTGTTGTCGAGCCAATCGACCCCAAACTCCGCGGAGGCATCCTGCGCTGTGCCGTCCGGTTGATGAAGGAACAACTTGTTAGGCAACCCCGCCGGCTGGCAGACGTAAACGTCATCCAGCCCATCGCTATTAGCATCGCCTACCGCGATTCCGTGCCGCTGAAAGTAAAGCATTCCATTGACCCGGCCAACGCGTTGGAGCCAATGGTGCATTCCGAATCCCATTTCACTTCCGAAGGACGGGTTCTTCCCGAAGGCGGCTTGAGTGCAATCGGAGAACCAGACACGCGGGCTCTTACTTTGAACTGATTCGAAATCACTTGCCTTGAAGTGTCGAATCAGCGGTGGACTCGATGCGTCCGCCCACAACCAATTGCAATTCAAGGTAGCCCTCTCCTGGGCAAAGCCCGATGCGGAGCGAGTCTTCCCATTATAGAGAACCGTCGTCTGGACCGTGCCATCTTCGTGAGGATTTGTTGCAATCAATTTCAATGAAACCTTGACCAGCGGATTGTTCTGCTCCGCGCGCAGATTGGCCTGCAGACGCTTCAGTGCGTCTTCGCAGGAAGCAAGGCCGCTTCGAGAGTTCGCTTGCGAGGTAGTCGCACTCTCAGCCCCGCGGGCCACCCGAATGTCGTCGGATTCGAAGACCGTCTCACCCGCATCGGGATCCACGAACTCCGTGAGAACATCCTCCGCCACCAGTTCGCCGAGATCGCTCCATGCACTTGACTCTCCCGAGATCAAAGATGCCAGGCGAGCCAGTTGCGCCTCGGCCTGAGCCGCGAACACCTCCATCTCCCAGCCACCTTCTGCCGGATCGAGAAGCCGGGCCGTCGCCTTCTCTCGCCCAGCCAGTGGGATCAAGGCCGCTGTGCCCGCCGTACCCGCCGTACCAGTCTCGAGCAGTTCTTCCTTCCCGGAGCGTTTGCAACCGGCGAGGATGAGGAACAAGACGGCTAGAACAAGCCCGGTGAAAAGCGCCGGTGTTGTCTTGCAAACCCTCATTCATTCGAGGGAATACCGATTCTAAAATCCAATTTCGAGCCAATATCCGGACCATTCCCCTTATTGCGCTATCCAGCAGGATCCTCTCGGAAATAAGGCAGGAGCCCATGCAGTCGAACTTGCGAACATCCTTCGCGGTGGGTCTCGCGGCAATCCTGGCTCTTTTTTCCGGATGCTCGCGGGAGGACAAGCCTCCGGCCGAGATCGCAGAGCCAGAGTCCTCCGGCCTCGAAGAGGAGTTTCTGCAACACGCCCAAGCACTCGAGGACTCGAAAAACCGGTACTTCGGCCGCCAGCAGATCACGGCGCTCCAGCTCACCCTCCGAGAGGCGGACCTCTCCTTCGGAAAGCTGTAGATATGCCAATGATCCGCAGATCCATGAGATCAAAATTGCTGTGCTGATGAGTCAGGCTTCCAGGTTGACCCCGTAGAACGAAGTTGACAGGATGCGTAAATAGAGGTCTCGGCTTTCGCTGCCTGGATCTCCTCGCCCGCAGAATTCGCCGCACGACCCACTTCTATCATGAAAACCAACCAGCTCCTTTCATCCGCATTCGTCACCCTGCTCTTGCTTCTCGCCTACTCGGGCGTTGCCCCCGCCGCCCTCGTCATCCATGGAAAGGATCCTATCGACACCGTCGGCACGCCCGATGGATGGTCGGGCATTGCTTCCTTCACAACGCCCATCGAGGCTCCGCCCGAAGGGCCCTCGACCGGAATGGTCGTGAGCTGGACCTACGGCGTCGGGGGGGGCCGGTCACAGGGTGCCCATGTCACTCCTCTCCTCCTCGAGCGGGATGGCGGGGTTTACAGCATCATCGGAATCGGCGAGACGCGTGAACCCACCCGCGACTCCGTCTTTGAAGAAGAATTCTCGCTGCAGGAGGGAACCGACACCTTCGATACCGCGAGCGGCAGCACCTATCACATGGCGGTGCTCCAGCAACGGGACGGCGGCGACGACAACGCCGGCGGGGTGATTCCCTTCGCCGGCGGGGGCGGGGCCGGGATGTTCTACCAGAACACGGTGGGTCCAAGCCACGTCGCCAGTGTCGACGACGTGGTTAGCGACGGCCAACAACACGCCTCCGGAGCGGGCGGGCGCCATTACAACATCCAGTTTCATATCGAATTCGGCGCCAAGAGCAAGTTCCAGATCGAGGTGACTCACCTGGCCGCCAGCGACGAACTGGAATTCAAGTGGGACAGCGAAACCGGAAAACTCTACAACTTGCGGAGCGAGGCGGATCCCTCCGCCGCCAAGCCCATCGACTGGCCCATCTTCGGGGGAAACGCCGACATCGCGGCCACCCCCCCCGAGAATATTCTGACCATTCCCATGCCCGCTGACCTGACGCGACTGTTTGTGGTTGAAAGTTTTCCGGCACCGCCCGTGACCCTCTTCGCGGACGACCTTGAGTCGGGGGCC
>DMYM01000419.1:2088-2960 GCA_003483645.1 Verrucomicrobiales bacterium | reverse complement strand
TCGACGAGATCGACAAGATCGGGCGCAAGACCGAGAATGTCAGCATCACGCGCGACGTCTCCGGTGAGGGAGTCCAGCAGGCGCTCCTCAAGATCCTGGAAGGCACCGTCTGCAATGTTCCTCCCCAGGGCGGTCGCAAGCATCCCCAGCAGGATTACATCCAGGTCAACACCGAGCGTATCCTCTTCGTATGTGGAGGAGCTTTCGTGGGGATGGAGGACATCGTGCGGCGGCGCCTGGGCCGCAATGCTCTCGGATTTGCTGCAGCCGAGGAAACCGCCCGGGAGGCGGAGGCACACGAGGACCTCATGGACAAGGTGCAACCCGAGGACCTGCTGCACTTCGGCCTGATTCCAGAATTCATCGGCCGCCTGCCGGTACACTCCTCCCTCCTGTGCCTCACTGAGAACGAACTCGTCCGCATTCTCACGGAACCGCGCAACGCCCTGGTCAAGCAGTACCAGAAGCAACTCGCCCTCAATGGCGTAAAGCTCAAGATCACCCGGGACGCCCTGCGTGCCATGGCAGAGGAAGCGGTCCGCCGGGGCACCGGCGCGCGTGCCCTCCGCTCCATTTTCGAGACCGTCATACTCGACATCATGTACGACATTCCATCGCGCGATGACATCGAGTCGGTCTCCATCAACCGCGGTGTGATCGAAGGCACGAAGTCGCCCGCAATCCGGAAGAAGCGCGCAGATGCGGCATAGTCGCAGTGCCCCCCTCAAACTCACTTCCCTTTCTGCAATGCGCCTTTACGCTCGGAGCATGGCTGCGCGCATCATTCTCGCGATCACAATCGCCTTCCTTCCGTCCCTTGGTTCCGCCCGGGAAGAAGGTCCTCCCGGACCTGCCCCCCTCCCCGATGAGGG
>DMYM01000419.1:0-1691 GCA_003483645.1 Verrucomicrobiales bacterium | reverse complement strand
AAACCGTCTCAGCTACGAACGCCTCGTCAATCACGCCCTGGAGGGCATGCTCGATTCCCTCGACAACTTCTCGAGCTTCTACCATCCCGAAACCTACAGCTTCATCAGCGAGGAGAAGCGGCCACCCACCCTGCCGGGACTCGGTCTCACCCTTGGAAAGAGCTCGGATTTCCTGAGCGTGACCGCGGTGCGTTCCGGTTCCGCCGCCGCCCGTGCAGGGATCGCCCCTGGCGATCGGATCCTGAAAATCGGTGAGCAGGACACCCCTGAACTGGCTTTGGGCACCGCCCTCACCCGTCTGAAGGGACGTCCCGGCGACACAGTCGAACTCACCCTCCGGCGCAAGATCGACCGCAAGGAATACCAGATCTCTCTTCTGCGCAGCGTGATCAGGAAAATCGCCGTTCCGGATGCCATGCTCCTGAAGAGTCCCGAAGCAACCAGACTGAAGGCGGGATACCTCCACCTCGCTGAATTCACCGCCCCCTCCCATCGTGAAGTCGAAGCCGCTCTCGATGACCTGGAAGACAAGGGCATGCGTGCCCTGCTCCTCGACCTGCGGGGCAACCCCGGCGGACTCCTCAACATCTCGGTCGCCATCGCGGGGGAGTTTGTTCCTCCTGCAACCGAGGTAGTCTTCACGCAGGGACGTCACCCTGAGCACAACTCCCCACCGATGAAGACCCCTGAACGCAAGCGCAGGAAGCGCAGCTATCCCGTCGCCGTTCTCATCGACCGTGACTCGGCAAGCGCGTCGGAACTCGTGGCCGGCACCCTCCAGGATCTCAAGCGTGCCACCATCGTGGGCGAGACCAGCTACGGCAAGGGATCCGTCCAGCACATCATCCCTCTGGGCGAAACTGCCCTGCGCCTCACTATCGCGACCTACCACACTCCCTCGGGGCGCACCCCTCACGAAGTGGGAATCACACCCGATATCCCGGTCAAGATTACCGACGAGGACCGCGCCAATCTCGATCTCTTCCGCCGCCGTGATTCTCTCACACCGGAAGAAGAAACGGCCCTCAAGGCTTGGAAGGATCCGGTGGTTGTCGCGGCGCTGGAGACGCTGGCGAAATAGAAGGAATTGTCAGCGATGCCTACCAGCGAACACTCACGATCAGGAATCCCGGATCCAGTTCCCACTCTCCTGGCCCTCGAAACATCCTGCGATGAGAGCGCGGTGGCCATCCTGCGCCAGGAGACGGATGCCGGAGTGGAAATCCTTGCCTCCCTCATCTCTTCCCAGGTTGCCCTGCATCGTGCCTACGGCGGGGTCGTTCCGGAAGTGGCCTCCCGCAATCACGCCCTCGTGCTCCGTCCCCTGGTCGAACAGGCCCTCAGGGAGGCCGGCCTGCGCCCCCTGGACATTGATGCCTTCGCCGCGACCCGTGGTCCCGGTCTGGCCTCCTCCCTTCTTGTCGGGCACAGCATGGCAAAGGCCCTTGCGGCAGCCTCGAGAAAACCCTTCCTCTCCATCAATCACATGGAAGGCCACCTCCTCTCTCCATTTCTCGAAGATCAGCAATCAGCAACCGCCAACCCGAAATCCGGAACCAGAAACCTGAAATCCGGACTTCCCTCCCACCTCGCTCTCATTGTCTCCGGGGGGCACACCATGCTCGTACATGCCCGGGCGATGGGCGACTACCAACTCATCGGCCGCACGATCGATGATGCCGCGGGCGAAG
>DMYM01000500.1 GCA_003483645.1 Verrucomicrobiales bacterium | reverse complement strand
GTGTGGACCGCCACCCAGCCAAGACTGCTCACGATTCCCTCTTCCGGGGAAACCGCATAGGTGTAAACCTGTTCCCGACCGGATGCATCCTTCTCGAGAACCTGTGTCCCCTCTAGTCTGCCGCTCTCGTTGGGCACGAGATAGCGACGACCATCAGACAGGGTCCGGGTTCTTCCCCTGCCACCGATCCGGATCAACTGAGCTTCACTGTTCAGAAGCACCATGCCTCGATCCCGTCCCCCCCGTCGCGCGTAAGAGTCGACCACATCCAGCACTTCCTGCAGATTGATCTCCACGCGCAGGATCCCCACGAACTCGCCCTCCTGATCATTGATCCTGAGGCAGAAGGCGATGGAAACCTCCTCCTGCCGGTTACCATCCAAGCCTACGGTCACATCTCCTATGTAGGGACTGCTGGCCTTTGCCTCCTGCCACCAGACGCTGCCATCGTGCAGATACCCGGCAGTGGGACTGCTCTGGGCCACGATCCCGCCAAAGGCATTGGTCAGCATCACCTCATGGAAGATTTCCGTGCCCCCGCTCAACTCGGTCATCTTGTCGACAGTGGAGCCGAGTTCACGCGAGAGGGAGCGGTCCAGGACCCCGTCCGGAAGGGCCCTTCGCCTTTCATCGTCACTCCAAAGCAGCGCGATCTCCTCCACGAGGCCCTCCTTTTCGCGCAGCATCTCGTTCGACTTGACCAGGGAGGCAATCACCTCTTCGTCCCTGGAGAACTTCTCCCAGGTGTTGGTGCGTGCCCTGAGAAGGCGGTCGATCTCCTCCTGCATGGAGCGGACCTCCGCCATGGCAGCGGTCTGGATAGCTCCGCGAAGCTGGTCCTGCGAAGTCTTCACCACATAGATACCCACCAACCAGATCAGGGCCGGCGTAACGCAGGTGGTGAAAAGCAACTTGGTGGAAAGCCTCATCGGGGTCGGATCAATCCTGTATACCCGCGCGGTTCACCCTGCGCCAGCAAAACGCCGACTTCCCTCCTGGTTGGAACCAGAGAGTCTACACCTCTTTCAGGATCCCGGTCGAATCGCCGAGGCGTCCCGCTGGTGCGCCAACCTCTCCGAGCATCCGCAGGTAGAGATTGTTCAACGGCACATCCGTCTTGAGATCGACATGGCGCCCCGTCCGGAACTTGCCGCCCGCATGTCCCGCCAGGATGACGGGCAGGTCGTTGTGGGAGTGTCGATTGCCATCAGAAAGTCCACCTCCCCAGACGATCATCGAGTTGTAGAGTAACGGTTTGCCATCGACATCCTTGGTGCTGCGCATGCGCTCCAGAAAATAGGCGAACTGCTCCAGGTAGAAGGTATCAATCCTGGCAATCTTGTCCATCTTGGCCCGGTCGCCCCCGTGGTGAGACAGACCATGGTGCCCCTCATTCACTCCATGGGTTGGGAAATTACGATTGCTCCCGTCATGGGCGAGCAGGAAACTGGCGATCCGCGTCTGGTCAGTCCGGAAGGCCAGGATCATCATGTCGAACATGAGCCTGATATGCTCGTGGTAGGGCCCGGGTATCCCATTCGCAGGTGCGGGCACGCCCGGATCCGGAGGCGGACCGAAACTTCCCGCCTTCTCGATCCGTTGCTCGATCTCGCGGACACCGGTCATGTACTCATCAAGCTTCTGTTGATCATTCCGCCCGAGACGTTTTTCCATTGCCTTGGCATCATCGAGGACAAAGTCGAGAATGGAGAGCTGCTCGGTCCGGCGCCTGGCGCGATTCTCCTCCCGTTCCATCTGGGATCCGCCCCCGAACAGACGCTCAAAAACGAGCCGCGGATTTGACTCGGGGGTCATGGGCTGGGTCGCAGAACGCCAGGAAAGATTGTACTGATAGGCACAGGAGTAGCCCGAGTCGCAGCGCCCGGACTGGCGCACGCCGTCACAGGAAAGCTCCAGAGAGGGAAGACGGGTCTCCCTGCCGAGGTGATTGGCCGCCATCTGATCGACCGAAATCCCCAGCCGGATGTCCGCCCCTGCCGTCTTCCTGGGACGCGAACCCGTCAGGAAAGTGGCAGTCCCGCGTGCGTGATCACCTGCTCCATCCCGGCCAGCCCACCCGTTTGCCTGTTCAAGCCCCTTCAAAATCTGCAGGTCGTTACGAAACTTCTTCAACGACTTCATCGACTCATTGAAGACCAACTCCTTTCCGTCCCCCTGCGGACGCCATTTGTCCATGATGACTCCGTTGGGAAGACAGAAATAGGCCATGCGCAGTGGTGCCCCGCTGGCGCTCACTCCCCGGGCGCCCGCCGCAACCCGGGCCATTCCCAGGGAACCCAGCCCCGGAAGGGCGACACTCGCTCCCAATCCACGGAGAAAGGCCCGTCGGCCCGGCAGGATTCTGACTTCACTCATCTAGGCGGAGTATACGGTATTACTCAGGAACTCAGCACAGAAATCGTCCCCTGAAGAAACGACAGTCCCTGATCCCCTATTTTGCGAGGCGTTCACCGTCCCCCCGACGCTTCTGAAAGGGCGCGCTCTCAACGATTCCATAGATCAAATCCACCATTCCTCCCCCATTCCCGTCAAGAATGGAAACGATCGAATCCACGGTTGGAGCATCGTAGTATTCCACCCCCCGCCCGAGGGCGTAGGTGAGCATCTTCTCCGTCAGGCAACGATAGAAATCCTGCTTCCGCGAGCTGGCCAGAATCTCCTTCAACTCCATCACGTTCGAGAACTTCTCGCCCGTGACGAGCTGACCTGCGCTGTCGATGGCCTTGCCGTCCTCTTCCTCCCTCCATTGCCCGATTGCATTGAAATTCTCCAGCGCCAGCCCGATCGGATCCATGTGCTCGTGGCACGACCTGCACAGCGCCTTCTGACGGTGCTCGACCATGAGTTCCCGCATCGTTGCGTTGCTGAGTTCCCCTCGCGCCTCCTCCAGTTCGGGCACATCTGGTGGGGCCGGCGGCGCGGGCGTCCCCAGGATGTTCTCAAGCACGAAGAGACCGCGCTTGACCGGAGAGGTCCGCGTCGGCTGAGAAGTCACAATGAGAAAGGTCCCCTGCGCCAGGATTCCGCCCCGCGCAGGCTGATCCTCCCCGAAATCCACCCGGCGATGCGTGCGTCCGCTCACCCCGGGCACGCCGTAGAACCTGGCCAGGTTTTCGTTGAGGAAGGAATACCTCGCGTTGAGCAATTCCAGCACCGGCCGGTTTTCCCGCACCACATGCTGGAAGAAGAGCTCCGTCTCGAGTTCCATGTCACGCCGCACCTCCTGGTCGAAGACTCGCTCCGCAAACCGCTTGTTCCGTTCCCCCAGGATACGCCGCACATCGATGTTCAGGCCGCGCAGGTCCCGCGCCTGCAGCCACTGACCTACGAAGTTTCTCACCATGCGGCCTGCCTTCCGGTCGGCCAGCATGCGGTCAACCTGTGCCCGCAGGTTCTGGCGCAAATGACCCCTGGCAGCCAGGGCGGACAATTCCTCGTCGGGTGCGGAACTCCACAGGAAGTAGGAAAGGCGCGAGGCCAGGGCAAACTCGTCCACCGCCACAACCTTGCCTGGGTCATCAGGGTCGGCCTGCACTTCACTGCGGAAGAGGAAACGTGGCGAGGTCAGGGCAGCCGTGACCGCCAGTTTCACTCCATCCACAAACTTGGCATTCTCCTCTCCAGTCCGGTTCAGTGCCATCCCGGTCAGACGATCCACCGTGCTCTTCTCCGCCGGACGACGGAACGCCCTGGTGGCAAAGCCTTCCACGATCTCCCTCATGTAGGCCGCCCTCTCCTTCTCTCCGTCCGGCGCCAATCCCTTGAAGAAGATTCGCCGGTAACTCTCAGGGTAAAGTTCCCAGTCGCTGCCGCCCTGGCGGATCAGCCTGCATTCCTCCACCCGCACTCCCCAGGTCCCTTCACCCTCACCCGGTTCCCCCGGGACGATGGAAAACTCAAAGCGATGGCCTCCTTCGCTCAATTCGATCTCCTTCCTGAAAACGTCACGCAAGCGGCCGGCACCACTCACTTCCACCCGCCCAAGCTCCTTGCCATCAACCAGAATGCCCCAGTTTGCGGTCTGCCCCTGCGGTCGGCCCCGCTCATTCTCAATCCGGTATTTCACTTCCAGACTATACTGGCCTGGCTTGCTGAGGCGCCGATCCACTCCCACCGTATGCTTCTTGTCGGCCTCCATGAAGCGTGCGCTCTGCTGGTTGTTGTCCCGTTGTCGAAAGTTCCCGGGATCAATCATGATCGGTCGTCTTCGGACCACCGTGGAGGGAAGGGCAAGCTCCGCGATCTCCTCTGCCGCGGCGAGGTATTTCTCAAGAAGCAGGGGGGAAATAGTGAGCACCTCCCCGATCGTGTCGAATCCGAACCCGGTGTCGTCGGGAGGGAAATTATCATCCACGTTGTAACGGACGCCGACCAGGTCCCCGATTGTATTGCGATACTCTTCCCGATTCAGGCGCCGGATGGTCACCCGCCCCGGATCAGGGTTCTCCGGGTCGAGTTTCAGGACGTGCTTCTCAATCCACGAGATGATGACCCTGCGTTCCTCGGGCGTGGGCTGGTAGTCCTCCTTGGCGGGCGGCATGAGATGGGTCCGCATCTTCTTCCATACCCGCAGCCACAAATCGTGATTCTCCAGATGGCTGGCGAGATTCTTGAATTCATCCAGGGAGACATCTCCCTTCTTCGAGCTGTCGCCATGACAGTCGTAACAATAATCCTCCAGAAGAGGGGCGATCTTTTTCTCGAACTCCTTCGCCACCTCTCCAGCGGTTGTCCCCGCCAGGGCGAGCACAGTGGCCAGGGTCAATCTTGATGATCTCATATGGACCCCTCCATTATGATACGGGTTCTACCGATTTCACAGGTATATACCACGGTCTTTTTGTAGTCTGTCAAACTGGATCGTCGAGCACCATCGTGGTCGTTCCGGAAATCCCTTGACTCCCCTGCATCCAAGACCCACCCCTCCCCCCTTCCGCCGCATCATGAAGTCCGCCATAACCCTCGCGCAGGTTCCGGAGGCCAAGGCTGGCCCCTTCGTCTTTCACCAGTCCCTCCCCGACGGCTTTGCCCTGGCAGGCAAACTAGGCTTTGACGCCGTCGAACTCTTCCTCCCGGGTCCGGAATTCATCGATCTGGAATCCGTGAAATCCATGGCCACCGAACACGATCTTGGCATCGCGGCGGTGGGCACCGGGGCCGGCATGGTCCAGCACGGACTCTCCCTCACCGACCCGGACCCCGGACGACGCACGGAAGCCCTTGAGTTTGTCCTCTCCATGATCGACTTCGGTGGACAACTGGGAGCGCCCTCCATCCTCGGATCGATGCAGGGCAAGTGGGGCGGAGAAGTTTCGCGGGATCAATCGCTGGCCTGGCTCACCGAAGCCCTGCAAGCTGCCGATGAGCGCGCTGCACAGCACGGAGTGGCCTTCATCTACGAACCTCTCAATCGTTACGAAACCAACCAGTTCAATCAACTCGCCCCCGCAGCAGCCTACCTCGATCAGCACAAGCTGGATCACACCGTCCTCCTCGCCGACCTCTTCCACATGAATATCGAGGAACCCGACCTCGGGGAAGCTCTGCGTGCCGCCGGACCGAAAGTGGGACACGTCCACTTTGCAGATTCCAACCGTCAGGCCATCGGATTTGGTCACACCGAAATGACCTCCGTCCTCGCCGCCCTGCGGGAAATCGGCTACGACGGTTACCTCTCCGCCGAGATTTTCCCTCTTCCCGATCCGGACACCGCCGCCCGCCAGACCATCAGGGCCTTCCGCGACCTGATCAGCTGAAGACCACCACTTGTGACTGACAGTCAGAAACTCCAGTGATGAAATCGCGCCCTCTCGGCAAAACCGGCCTCGACCTCCCCATCCTCGGCTTCGGGGCATCCTCGCTCGGCCAGGAGTTCCGGCCCGTACGCCTCGAGGAAGCGCTCGCCTCCGTCCGGGTGGCCCTCGACCTCGGGATCAACTTCATCGACACCTCACCCTTCTACGGCCGCGGCATGTCGGAGGTCCTGCTCGGCATTGCCCTCCGGGATGTTCCGCGGGACTCCTACCTGCTCGGTACGAAACTGGGACGCTACTCACTTACTCACTTCGACTTTTCTGCCCGACGCGTCGACGAGAGTGTGCATGTTTCCCTTCACCGTCTC
>DMYM01000148.1 GCA_003483645.1 Verrucomicrobiales bacterium | reverse complement strand
GTGCTGTGGTCCGACCACGGCTGGCACCTCGGGGAGAAGGAGCACTGGGGAAAGTGGACCGGCTGGGAGCGGTCGACCCGGGTTCCTCTCATGGTGGTCCCCCCCCGGTCACAGGCCGGGGAGTTTGCGGCAGGGGGATCGCGTTGCCACCAGCCTGTCAGCCTGCTCGACCTTTATCCCACCCTCGTGGAGCTTTGCGGGTTGAAGCGCCCGGGTAAGTTGGATGGCCAGTCCCTGGTTCCCCTGCTGCGCCAACCGGATCGCTCCACTGGGCGGGTAGTGGTCACTACCTTTGATCGCGGCAATGTCTCCCTGCGTAGCGACCGCTGGCGCTACATCCGGTATACCAACGGGGAGGAAGAGCTCTACGATCTGAAGGCGGACCCCAATGAGTGGTCTAATTTGACAGGCCTGCCCGAACATGCTGCCACCAGAAAAAAGTTCGCCGCCCGTGTCTCGGGGAAGGATTAGGCGACCCTGTTGTCACTCCTCCACTCTCTGGAGGCGGAAGAACTGCTGTGACGCGTCAGGGAGTTGGATGGTGAAGATCTGCTGGGTGCTGTCCCGGAAGGAATGGGCAGTCGCTTCAATCCCGCTCCAGTTCTCCAGATCAGACGAGCTCTCTAGATGGTAACGGCTGGAGTCGTCGAAGCCGGCATAATCGATATGGAGCTGGAAATATCCGTTCCAGTAATTCACTGGCACAAGGTCGAACCGGAACAGGGTTTGGAGATATTCTTCCAGGTCACTCAGTTGGCTCTCCCTCGCGGTCTCCAGCAGGGTGGACTCGGCAAAGACGTTTTCGTGGTGCCCGATCAGGTAGAGGGCCATGGCAGCTTGGCTGCTTACCATGGCCTGGATGAGAGGGGTCAGGTTCCCGGGGTTGCCTTCGGAAGCTGGTTCGACTGTCTGGAGGTCCAGCCCTTCCTCCTGGTAGGCCTTAACGAGCTCCAGGTTCCCGGTGCGGATAGCATCCCATAATGAGATCCCATGGCCTGCGGGGGCCTGCTGGGCTTGGAGCAGGTCGAGGGTCTCCCCGGTGGCCACATCCAGCGGGGTTTCGCCGAAGGCGTTCAGCGCGGCCATCGAGTTCGCGCTGACCAGCTGCCCGCCCACTTCCGGACTGTCATACAGGGCTGCGAAATGAAGAGGGGTATTGAGGTGGTGGTCAGGGCCGGCCCCGTGGTCGAGCAGGAACTGAACGCCGGACACGTTGTTCTCCGCAACCATCACGATCATCGGAGAGACAACACCGCCCAGGGTGAAACTGTTGAACCCCAGATTCACATCGGCTCCTTTGGCAACCAGCAACCGGGCGCATTCCATCGCATTCTCCCTTAAGGCCGTGACGGTCACCGGATAGAGGGTGGGCAGCCCTGGCCGCCATTCTCTAGGCTCAGGCGGGATATAATCGGGGCTCATCCCCTGCTCCAGATAGGAGGCCAAGACGGCAACGTTGTCGTCCGCAATCGCCTCCTCGTAGCTGGGTAAACCACTTTCCGTTCCACCATGTTCCACCAGATAGTCGGCCACATCGTTCCTGTTCCGAGCCCGGGCCAGCATCAAGGGGGTCTCGCCATCGATATTGACTGCATTGATGTCGGCCCCAGCCTCGATCAGCACTTCAACGACTGGGAGGGACATCCTACGCTGAATCGCAAAGTGAAGGATTGTGGTGAGGTCATCAAGGGTGCCTCCGACCCTGATTCCATTATTCAGCAGCCACTCCAGTTCGTCAGGATCCACCCGTGATTCGGGGCCATCTGGATCAAGGACGTTGAATTGCGTCGTCAGTAAATCGAGGAGCGAGGTTTCGTCCAGAAGAGCTCCGTAGGCCAAGGGGAGTTGGAGAAATTGCCGGCTAAAACGGGAGCGAAATGCCATGGGGATTCGTGCTCCCCTGATGGAGGCGCCATACTCGATCAGAAGGTTCATCGCTTCCGCGGTTAAGGCCGAAAAGATTTGTGAGTGCGGGTTGGCCCCGTTATCCAGAAGAAAGTGGGCGGTCTGCAGTTGACCAGATGTCAGTGCAACTCCGAGAGGCGTAGGGACAAGAGAGGTGGCTAAGGGGTAATACGGAACGACGTGGTCTACATCTACGCCAGCAGCGATTAGATGCCTTAGCGTCTCGGTCTGTCCTCTTGCCGCAGCCGAGTGCGTGTATATCAAGCAGGCAAAGAAAGGAGCGCAGCCGTGCCCATGCGGATTGGCCCCGGCATCAATGAATAGCGGAATCAGGTGCGGTTGATTGTGATGCATACACAATCCAATTGTGGGATAACGCCCTTGAGGTGACACCCCTCCCGCGATGTGTCCTGGTACGGCTTCGACAAAATGTGGATCAGCGCCGTTGACAAGAAGTTGTTGGACGGCCTCGGCATCCCCGGACGAGATCGCCTCTCGCATGGGATCTGCTGAGGCAGGGAGAATGAGTGCAATGCTGCAGAGAATTGAAAACCAGAGATGTTTCATCGGGGGGGTAGCGGTAACCTGATCACCGGTGAGAGAAGCGGCAAGGCTGATCTCCCTGCGCGGTGCTCTCTGGCGTGACATCCGGTATGCCCACGGCGAGGAGGATCTCTACGCTGGTAGGCCGATTTTAACGGGGTTGCAGCGCTTGCCGTGGGGAAGGCTGGACCGACTGCACCGGGAACCCTAGCATCCCGGGGCCCGCCGGAGGCCCGACTCTTTCTCCCCTTCCCGTTGGAGCGGAAACCTGTGATGAAATTTCTTCCTGTCTTCTTTTGCCTCGCCAGCGTGTGCGGTGCTGTTGCGCAGGCGGCGAAGCCCAACATGGTGGTGGTCCTGGTGGATGACCACGCCTTTGAAGCGATCTCGGCCTACGGCACCCATCTCAAGGATCACGCCAGAACCCCTGCCATTGATCGACTGGCCAGAGAGGGGATGCGTTTCGACAACTTCAGCTGCGGGAACTCGATCTGCTCGCCGAGCCGCGCGNNACGGTGAGGAGGAACTCTACGACCGGCAGGCCGATTCCAATGGTTTGCCGCGCTTGTCGTGGGGAAGGCTGGACCGACGGTGCGCGGAAGTCTAACGTAGTGGTGTCTGCAGGGCCTGCCTTTTCTC
>DMYM01000379.1 GCA_003483645.1 Verrucomicrobiales bacterium | reverse complement strand
CGAATCGCGTCCGCTCGTGACCAGCACATCTCCCCGCGGAGAGAGGGCCGCCGCACCTCCCCCTTCCTGTTCTCCCAACTCATGCACCACTTCCCCGCTCTCAGGGTCGTAGATCACCACCCCGCTCCGGTTACCCACCATCAGTCGCTCTCCTCCCGAAAGAAAAACAACGGTGGTGGCCGGTCCGGGCACGGACATTTTCAGTTCGTCCAGGGAAAGATTCCACACCAGGACCTCGTGACGTGTCCCCACCGCCAGAAGGTCCCCATCGGGAGAAAACGACAGGGCAGAAACCGGGCTGCCCTGACGAGGCAGCGTCCGGTGAGGGACACCCATGCACCTTGAGGCAAGGTAGCGCCACTCAAAGCCGCGCAGTTCTCCCGCCGGATCCGACCGGAGCTGTCCCTCAAGGAGGCTCAGGGCCTTGGCGATGTGTCCATCTTCCACCGCATGGTAACCTACGTTGATATCGGCCACATACTCGTGCAACCGCGCAGTAGCCTCGCTGCGAACCGCTTCCTCCCGTTCCCGCATGGCACTCGCGTGGGCGATGGACTCTTGCCGGTGAGCCTCCTTCATTTCTCGCTCGGCTCGAATGGCTCGCAGGGCCTGCCCGGTGCTGATGATCACTCCCGCAATCAGCATGAACAAAAGCAAGGCTGCCGCAGTCACCACCGTCCTGTTCCGACGGGCAAACTTGCGGAGACGATCAGAGGTGCTCGGCGGACTCGCCTCCACCGGCAACCCCTGCAGATAGCGTTCCAGATCAGCCGCCAGTTCACTCGCTCCGCCATAACGGCGGGACCTGTCCCGTTCAAGAGACTTCATGACGATCCAGTCGAGGTCCCCCTGCACCTCGACCTCCAGCCTGCCAATCGAAGTTCCTCGGGCCATCCCGATACGGGGACGATCCTCAACGCGTGAATGCCGCAGCTTGAGCGAGGGTCGATAGGATCCGGCCTCGCGCAAGGCCTGGCGCAGTTCATCGATACCTGCCTCCTTTACCTTGCCCCCGTCCAGCGGAGTGTAACCAGTGAGCAGTTCGTAGAGAAGAACCCCCAGAGAATACACATCACTGCGGGTATCAATGTCCACGCGATCACGTTCAGCTTGCTCCGGACTCATGTAGGTCGGAGTCCCGATTACCGTTTCGTTCAAGGTCAGAGACCGGTCGTCCTCGAAGGGATCGATCGCCTTGGCTACTCCGAAGTCAATCACCTTGGGAGCGGCCTCCCCGTCCTGCTCGACGATAAGAATGTTGGAAGGCTTGAGGTCGCGATGAATGATTCCCTTCTGATGCGCGTGTTCGACTGCCCGGCACACCTTGATCAGGAGGGCGACCCGGGATTTCACCGACAACGAATGGGCGTCGCAGTAACCGGTGATGGGTTCGCCCTCCACGAAATCCATCACGAAGTAGGGCCGTCCATCGGGACTGGCTCCCGCATCAAGAACCTTTGCAATGTGAGGGTGATCCATCACCGCCAGGGCCTGCCGTTCGATTTCGAACCGGCGGATGACACTCCGGGTATCCATGCCCAGCTTGAGAATCTTGAGCGCAACCGTCCGCTGAACGGGATCCTGCTGCTCCACCCGATAAACAGAACCTCCTCCCCCTTCTCCCACCAGATCGATGAGACGGTAGGGGCCTATCACATCTCCGGGACCTTCTCCCGGCAACTCCATCGCCTCTGCCCGGGCGCTCCCCCGGGTCGGATCTTCAACCGCGGGGCGTTCCAGGAAGTCTCCCACCATGGTCGACTCCTCCAGCAATAACTCCACTTTCCCACGCAGGATATCATCCCCATTACACTCATGCTCCAGCAGTTGCTCCCGCGCCTTCGCATCATCGCACGCCAGCGCTGCGGTGAAGATTTCCCGCAGGTTTCTGGCAGCCCCTGTCCCTTTTGCTGGATTGCGACTCACGGCAGCGATCAATGACTGGTTGTCGGTGAAGGGTCCGAGACCTCACGAACTGTATGAGGACATAATACCATCGCCATCCTCATTATGCGCGAATTTGTCGAAATTCCCGCAGAGAACCTCTCTTCCGGTGCTGCCCGTTGACAGAATCCCGGGCATGGAGGACTCTCCGCCTACCTTGGACGACGTGACCCGCATTCTCTGCCGGATGGAGACCGGAGAGTGCACGGCGGAAGAACTCCTTCCTGCCGTCTACGAGGAATTGCGCGGCCTCGCCCGCCGCAGGATGGCAGGCGAACGCGCTGGTCATACCCTCCAGGCCACCGCTCTCGTACACGAAGCGTGGCTCCGCCTGGAGGGCACCTCGGAACCAAACTGGAAGAACCGCAACCACTTCTTCGGTGCGGCCGCCGAGGCCATGCGCCGCATCCTTATCGACCACGCGCGCAAGAAGAAGAGCCAGAAACGGGGATCCGGCACACCCACGGTGGAACTTGATGCCGCTGAACTCTCCATCGTGGTGAACGCTCCGTCCGAGGAGTTGATCGCGGTCCACGAGGCCCTGGGCCGCCTTGAAGCGGAAGATTCGCAGGTTGCAACATTGGTCAAACTCCGTTATTTCGTGGGGATGACAATGGCTGAGGCTGCCGAGGCCATGGATCTCAAGAAGCGCACCGCGGAGGCCCTCTGGACCTATGGCAAGACTTGGCTTCATCGGGAGATCAAGAATCCCTCCTGAGAAGCCTCAATCTGTCAATTCTCTGCGGATTCCCACCATCATCCACGCATGCACATGATAACCCATCCTGAATCCTCCCCATGAACAAGTCCCTCACCCTCCATGCCATCTGGCTCGCCCTCGCGGCTGCCGCTTTCCTCTTCGGTCGCTCCAGCGTGAGCTCAGGTGAGGCTTCAGACAGAGATGCCAGCAAAAACCGATCCGGCAAGAGCAGCGCAACCCGGACCGGGAACTACTCCACGGCGCAGAGAGCGGACAAGGCTTCAGGACGTTCGTCTTCCGGCACCAACCTGACCGGCTCAGGGGTAACCGTCTCCCAGTTTCTCAATGAACGTGACCCGCTCATTGCCAACAAACTGTTCGCTGATCTCATCCTCAGCATGGACGCCTCCAGTGCACGGAGCATCTTCGACGGCCTGCGCAAGAATCGCAGCGACAGTTCAGATGCGCAAATGTCTCTCTTCCTGCGCGCCTGGGGACAACTGGACGGCGCCACCGCCATGAAGGCAGTTGAGGAACTGGATCGGGATCCCCGCCGACAGGGGCAGGCCGGAATCGCAGCCATGACAGGTTGGGCCAGCACTGATCCAGAGGGCGCCAAAGCTCACCTCAAGGGTCTCGACAATGATTTGGTGAAAGGCGTGCTCGCCCAGGGCATCGTGAATGGCCTGGCAAGCTCCGATCCCGAGGCCGCCACCGCCTTTGTCCTGGAACTCGACCAGTCCCAACGGGATGCCCTCGCCAACTCCGGCACCGAGAACGCCCAGCGCCAGTGGTGGGAGCGGAGCCGCGCCTACGCCTTTGACCGGCAACTCGACACCATCGCGAGTGCCCAGATTCAACGCGGCATGTCCAATGCAACCGCCTGGGCCGAACAACTCCCGGAAGGAACAATCAAGGCTTCCGCCTTCGACCGGGTGGCTGATCAGTTCGCCAGGGAAGATCCTGCCGCAGCGGCAGCCTGGGTGGAGAGTCACGCCGACAAGGATTACGCCGAACGGGCCGTGCGCGAGGTGGCCGAAGAGCTTGGTCGGGAGAATCCCGAGGAAGCAGTCCGCTGGCTGGCAGATCTCCCCGAAGCCAACCAGTCACGGGCGATTTACCAGTCCATGGAGCGCTGGACGCGCGAGGATCCGGTTTCGGCCGGCAACTTCCTGCGCGAAATGGATCCTTCTGCATCCCGCGATACGGCAGTGCGGAGCTATGCCAATGAGATTGACGGCTCAGACCCCCAGATGGCCGCAGAGTGGGCCGGTTCCATCGCAAATGATGAGATCCGGATGGAAACCCTGAACGGGGTCGCCCACTCCTGGATTCGAAAGGACCCGGAGGAAGCCCGCGCATGGCTCCCAAACAGCGGACTTTCCGCTGAACAGCAGGGCCGGATCATCCGTGACGCCGATCGCAGACAGCAGTTCCGCAATCGCTCCCGGGGCGGAGACTCCCCGTAACAAAGGCACTGAACGAGGGGCTCTCTCCCCACGGGACATGCAATGCCCCGCGGTGGGATAGCGCGGGATTCGAACTTGATCCGGTCCGCAGGTTTCCTCCCTACTCGACCTTGATCCCCATGTTCACGTCACAGTCCTTGACGCTCTTCTTGAACTCCTCTACTGCGCCGGAAGTCACCTTCGTCTGCCAGAGATAGAGTTTCTTGAGATTCTTCAGGCCTGCGAGCTTCTTGAGCCCCTCGTCGGTCACCTGCGTTCCGTAAAGGTTGAGATATTCCAGTGCGCTCAAGGCCTTGATTGAATCCAGACCGGCGTCCGTGATTCCTGTCCCATTGAGCCAGAGTTTCCTTAGTTTCGGCATCTTGCTCAGGTTCGCCATCCCGGCATCAGTAATGGAAGTGGCGCCCAAGTTGATATCTACCAGTCCCCCGCTCACCGGAGCAAGCTTTGTCAGGTGCTCGTCCTTGAAATCCTTGCGCATGCTTACCGCCGTGAAGGTCAGATCGCTGTCCTGCTGGGAGACAAAGCCAATCGCGTTGGGGAACTGCCCTGACACCTCGGCAATCGCTCCTTCCAGCGCCTTGCGATCGGCCGCCAACTTGACAATGTTTTCCTCCGCTTCAGAAAACAATTTTACCAGAATCTTCTTCACTTCCTCATCGGAGGGAACCTTCTCTGCAGCCGCCAGGACATCGTCAGGAGCGCCTGCGTCCTTCATGCTCTTTCCCACCGGAAGGCTGGCCTTGATCCACCACTCGAGCACCTTCAGTTCATGCTCATCGATCTGGGGCTTGTCCTCGGGCGGCATGTGATCGTCGTCGTCATGCGGAAGCTTGATCCGCTCGATCATGAGGCTCTCCTCCAGATCCCCCGCCACTGCCGCCGGCGCCTCGTCACCACCTTTCTTGATCAGTTCAATGGTGGTCAGGGCCAGCTTGGCTTTGATCTTCTTCTTCCCACTCGGATTATCAGCAGCATCGGCGTGGCATTGGTAACACTTGCCTCGCAGGATGGGCACGATGACCTCTTTGTAGACCTCGCGCTCGGCAGCTGGCTTGGCCGCGACCGGATGAAGAAGCAGGATGCTCCCCACCGCAACGGTAAGGACGGATGGAATTCGGGTCGTGTGATTCATGGTAGTATTGATCGGAAAAGGTCGTGCCGGGGGTCGGCGTTTTTACAGCACTGCATCCCGGGGCGCAGCCAATGCCAGCACTTCCTTGGTCCCAAAACAACGGAAAACTGAAGGACCTCCATCGTCTCTTTACAGGAGCGGAAGATTCAGGTCACTCAAAGGGGCTAATCAATAGTCGGGCAATCTGACCCGGGCACAGGGGAACCGGCAAGGAATCCTTCTGCCAGAATACCTTATGCGGATTTCCTCAAAGAGCCGGCAAGGCCTTGAGGAAGGCCAGTGCTGTGAGCCCTTCATCGAGGATCAGGAAGGGACGAAGGGGCGGGCAGGTTTTTCACATTCACAGGCGAAACCCGGGCCGGCATCCTGCAATCCGTAGACTGAGAATCGCCCAGCTCACTCTTCTGCCTCCCCTTCCGGTTCCCCTCCATGGCTCAGGATGAACTGCAGGTCATCAAGGCCGAGGTTACTTGCGAAGCCCTCATCGCCAAGCACGTTGCTAACCAGGGCGGTCTTCTGGTGCTGCAGAACGCGAATCTTCTCCTCTACCGAGTCACGGGTGAGAAGCCTGTAGGCGATCACCTTGTTTTTCTGGCCAATCCGGTGAGTACGATCGATGGCCTGGCTTTCCACCGCCGGGTTCCACCACGGATCGTAGAGTATGACGTAGGAGGCGGAGGTCAGGTTCAGACCGGAGCCACCTGCCTTGAGGGACAGCAGAAAGACGGAGGGATCCTTGCAGGTCTGGAACCTTTCAATCTCCCCTTTCCGGTCCTTGGTCTGCCCGGTGAGATAGTTGAAGGTACGACTATCTACCTCTAACTGGGTCCGGATGATTTCCAGCATGGAAACGAACTGAGAGAAGACCAGAACCTTGTGCCCCTCCTCGCGCAACTGGTCGAGCAGGTAGAAGAGAGCGGTCAACTTTGAGCTCTCTTCCTTGAGATACTTCGAATCAATCAGTCCAGGATGGCAGCAGATCTGCCGTAGACGCATGAGACCCTGCAGGATGGCGAAGCTGTTCTTCTTTACCGCTTCGTCCGAGTCGAGACCAAGGAGTGCTTTCTGGATGCGCTTCAGTTCGGCCTTGTACAGCGCCATCTGGATGCCGTCCATGTTGGCATACACCTCCTCCTCGGTCCTTGGCGGCAGATCCTTGGCCACCTGCCCCTTGGTCCGGCGCAGGAGGAAGGGGCGAAGCCGGGCCGCAAGGCGGTTCTGCGAGTTGGGATCCTTGCGCTTGTCGAAGCGCTTCTTGAAGTAGGCGCGGGAGCCCAGTACTCCCGGCATGGCGAAAGCCATGAGCGACCACATGTCCATCAGGCGGTTCTCGATGGGCGTTCCCGTAAGCACCAGACGGTTCTCTGCATTCAGTTCACGGGCGCACTTCGCGGCCTTCGAATCCGGGTTCTTGATCTGCTGACCCTCGTCCAGGACGACCACCAGCCACTTCACCTTGTTGAGTTCTTCACCGCCCACCCGCAACTGGGCGTAATTCAGCACGAGGATATCGAGTTCGCTCCTGAGAGCATCGAGGTCCAGCTCGTCTCGACTCCGCAGGACCTGCACCTTGAGCTCCGGAGCGAAACGTTCGGC
>DMYM01000449.1:2422-2717 GCA_003483645.1 Verrucomicrobiales bacterium | reverse complement strand
CCACTCTATGCCCTGGCCGATGCCGGTGGCGATCGCAATCACCTCCTGGTGATGGAAGAGGGCAACGACAGCGACCGTCCAACGCGGATCTTTCGCGTCAACTACCGCTCTGAATCACCGGCCAAGGATCTCTTCTTCGAACTGCCCAAGTTCCTCGTCTACGGATTGACGCTCGATCCGGACTACCTCTCTAACGGATTCCTCTACCTGTTCCAGAAAGGCCACCTCCCCGCCTTCCGCGATCGCGGCGTGCGCATCTCGCGCTACCGTGTGATGGATCACAAAATCGACCCTG
>DMYM01000449.1:0-2016 GCA_003483645.1 Verrucomicrobiales bacterium | reverse complement strand
CATGCTCTACATCACCACCGGAGACGGCACCACCGATTCGGACCAGCGGGTCTCGGGCCAGGCCCTGGATGATCTGTTAGGCTCCGTCCTGCGCATCGATGTGCGCCAGGCCACCACCGAGCGCCCCTACACCGTCCCTCCTGACAATCCCTTCCTCGACCAGCCCGGTGCGCGCCCCGAGATCTGGGCCTACGGGCTTCGCAACCCGTGGCGCATGACCGCGGACCGAAAATCGGGGCAGATCTGGGTGGGCAATAACGGCCAGGATCTCTGGGAAACTGCCCACCTCCTCGGCCGCGGGGAGAACTACGGCTGGAGCGTCTTTGAGGGCAATCATCCCTTCTACCCCAACCGCCAGCTCGGACCCACCCCGCACGTCCCCCCCACCATCGAGCACCCGCACTCCGAGTTCCGCTCACTCACCGGCGGAGTCATCTACCGGGGGGAGAAGTGGCCGGAACTCGACGGCGCCTACGTTTACGGCGACTATTCCACCGGCCGGATCTGGGCCGCCAGGCACGACGACAAGAAGATGCTCTGGCACCGTGAACTGGCCGACACGTCCATTCAGATTGCCGGTTTCACCCTCGCTCCGGGCGGCGATCTCATCGTCATCGACCACGGCGGCAATGCCCTTCACCGCCTGGTGAAATCGCCGCCGCCGCCGGCAAACGCACCGCCCTTCCCGGAGCTTCTCAGCGAGACCGGTCTCTTCAAGTCGTTGACCGAGCAGTCCCCCGAGGCCGGTGTGATCGCCTACCAGGTCAACTCGGAGGGCTGGAACGACGGTGCCACTTCGCAACGCTGGATGGCCGTTCCGGGAAGCGAGAAAGCGGTCTACAAGAGCGATCACCCATGGAACTTTCCCAACCGCACTGCCCTGGTACAAACGCTCTCTCTTCCAGCTGGTGAAGGAGGGCCGGCCCGCAAGGTGGAAACGCGCGTCCTTCTCCGCCAACAGAACGAATGGCAAGGCTACTCCTACCGCTGGAACAAGGACGGAGGCGATGCCGTCCTCGTTCCTTCCTCCGGAGCCGACGCCGAGATCGAGGAGAGCGGGCAGAAATACTCCTGGCGCTTTCCCAGCCGGGCCCAGTGCGCCCTCTGCCACAACCGCGCAGCGCTCTATGTCCTGGGAATCACGGGCAAGCAGTTGAATCGCCTGCACGAATTGGAAGGCGATCAAGTCAACCAGCTCGCACTGCTGCAACGAATCGGGTTCTTTTCCAATCAAGTGCCCGAAACGTTGCCCGAGCCTCTCGCCAATCCCCGCGAAGTCGCTGAGCCTTTGGAGGCGCGCGCTCACTCCTACCTGCACACCAATTGCTCGATCTGCCACGTGGCGTCTGGGGGCGGCAATGCCCAGTTCGACGTGCATATCAAGATCCCACGCGACAAGAGAAAGGTCATCGAGGCCCGTCCACAGCACGCCACCTTTGGCCTCCCCGACGCCATGATTGTCGCACCGGGGCGCCCGGACGCTTCCGTTCTTCTGCACCGTGTTTCCCGCCGTGGAAAGGGCAGCGGACAAATGCCCCCGCTGGGATCGAGCCACGTCGATAAAGAGGCAGTCGAGATGCTGCGTGACTGGATCGCGGGACTGAACCCCTCGCGGCCCATCGTGAAGGAATGGACCATGGCCGACTTCTCCGCGGAGCTGGCAGCCTCCGACCAGCGCCAGCGTCACTATCTGGGCGGTCGCGAGGCCTTCGGTGCGACCGGCTGCATCCAGTGTCACAAGTTCGGAGAGGATGGCGGAAGCGTGGGCCCAGACCTGAACGGCATTGGAAAGCGTGCCACCACTCGCGAGCTGTTAGAGTCCATCCTCGAACCATCCCGGCACATCGTGGAGGGCTTTGCGATTCCCGGAACCGATCCGGCGGTCTCCACCATGCCGCCCGGGATGATCAACGTTCTTGGGAAAGAGCAGGTCCTCGATCTGCTCTACTACCTGAAACGGAATGGCCGTCCCCACGTGGCCGCCATCGTGACCGAGTACCGCCACAACTCCCACGC
>DMYM01000530.1:513-2904 GCA_003483645.1 Verrucomicrobiales bacterium | reverse complement strand
CACGGGGTCGACACCTCCAACGCCGGGGGCGGATGGACCCGCAGCGTGGTCTCCGGCGGGCGGCGCAGCTACGAGCCCCCCCTCGGCGGAGCCGTCATCGCCCACGGCGGGGTCGTCCTCTTCGCCAGCGCGGCCGGGGCCGACAAGTCCTGGGCGGTCTGGCCCACCGGCGGCTACCAGGCCCGCGCCCTCGCGGTCCACGACGGGGCCACCGGCAAGCTCCTCTGGTACCGCTTTGCCAACTACCGGGCCCGCCCGGTCATGACCGAGGACTACGTGGTGGCCGAACCCTGGGCCTTCGACCTCAAGACCGGCACCCCCAAGACCCGCCAGCACCCCATCACCGGCGAGGAAGCGCAGTGGGCCTTCTGCCGCTACAACAAACAGTGCGGCACCTTCGCCGGATCGCGCCACCTCATGTTCGGGCGCTCTCGCGGGATCGGCTACCACGACCTCCTCGGCGACGACGGCCTCTACACCTTCCTCCACAGCCGGGCCAGCTGCTGGATCGACACCTCCAGCGGGGGTGGGATGATGATCAAGCCCCCCCACGCCATCGGCTGCAAGTGCGAGGTCTCCATGCCCTTCACCGTCGCCCTCGCCCAGGTCCCCCAGCAACCGGCCGTGCCCCAGACCTTCGCCCAGCCCGGGACCGAACTCCCCGTCCGCCACCTTCACCTCGACCTCGGCGGCACCGGCGAGCGCCGCGACCACGAGGGCAACCTCTGGGTCATCCCGCGCCCCGGCGAGCACCTGCTCCTCCTCCAGTTCAACGCCACCCCCACCTTCGAGGAACAGGGCGGGCCGGTCCGGCGCAGCGGGAACTACACCCCCATCGCCAACACCAAACGGCCCTTCCTCTTCGCCTCCGCCCTGCGCGGCATGAAGGACTGCCTCATCCCGGTCACCACCCCGGAGGCCGGCCCCTTCCGCTACCGCGTGCGCCTCGGCTTCTCCGCCCTCCCCGGCGACCAGCCCGGCCAGCGCGTCTTCGACGTCCTCCTCAACGGCAAGCCCGTCCTGCGGGACTTCGACATCATGAAGGAAAGCGGCCAGCCCGACTACGCGGTCTGGAAGGAGTTCGAGCTCGAGATCGCCAAGGACCTCACCGTGGTCCTCACCAGCAAGACCGGCACCGGCTCCCTCGACCGCATGCCCCTCATCAGCGCGGTGCAGGTTCTACGCATCGAGTAACGGGGCTGACCTTGGTGCCAGCAGAACCGGTCGAGACTTGCCTGCCAAAGGTCTCCCAACCTAGGATCAACCCCGCCATGACCCTTTCCCAAGAAGCTCATCCCCTCCCGGCCTTCCGCGCGTTCTCCCTGCTGGTCGCCTCTCTCCTCCCGGCCGGCGCCAACGACACCGCTTTCGGCGGCTCCGCAGCCAGTCCCTATCCCGTCCACACCAGGGAAATCCGCATGGTCTCGGAAGACATCACCATCAGGAGTGCTGCATTTGGAGCCTGGCTCTACACCTGTGATTTCGTCTTCGAGAACCTCTCCGAGGATCCCGTCGCCATCCTGATGGGGATGCCCTTTTTTCGCATGAGCGAGGGAGAGGAAGACTTCATCGCCAGCCATCCAGCCGATGAGCAAGCGGTCCCGGCAGGAAAACCGATGGTCTGGAACTTCACCGCCACGGTGGACGGGCGATCCGTCCCGGTCACCGAGGGAAAACCCACCGTGAAAGACCTTTCCGGAACCCTTTACAGGACCGCCTACACCTGGCCGATTCGCTTTGACGGTCGCGCCCCCCGGAGCGTCCGCCACGTCTACAAGCCTGGACGGGTCCCCGGGCCAAAAAGGCGCAATCATGCCATCCGGCGCGTCCGCAACACCTACAAGCTCGGCTCCACCGACAGTCTCGGCTCCACCTTCCTCGACTACATCCTGAAAACCGGGGCCCTGTGGCATGACGGAAGGATCGGAAGATCCCGCCTCCGGGTCATCCTTGATTGGCCTTCCTGGGTTCTCCCGAAGAAGACCCCGGGCGGGCTCTTTGCCATAAAGCCTGCAGGCTACAAGGTGACCGGCGTGGGTGGGAAAATCGTCATCGAGTGGGATCTCAGGAACTTCGCCCCCAAGGAAGACCTCGCGGTTGCCTTCCGCAGCCGGGAATACTTCATCCGGGACCACGCCGAGAAGATGAAGGACGCTGACCCGCGGAAACTACGCAACCTCCCCTACGCCGCCCACGGCTACCCCTTCAAGGACCGGGGCCTCCGGGACTACTTTGCCACCCTCCTCTATCCCTCCGGGAACACGGCCTTCAAGGAATCGGACTTCTCGAAGAACTCCCGGGCACTGATCGCTGGGGTCAAGCGCCTCGAGGCCAAGGATAACCGGTAGGGCTCCTTCGCCACCCAGCCGTGAGGAACATCCTGACCTGCCT
>DMYM01000530.1:0-185 GCA_003483645.1 Verrucomicrobiales bacterium | reverse complement strand
CCTGACCTGCCTTCTCCTCGCGGCCTGCGGCACGGTGAAGCACGAGGCGATCGAGGCGGTCCAGAAGCAGTAATCCGTGTTGCGTTGACGCAACAGCCTGAACCCTCCCCGTCCCTCCCGCGTGCTGTCACGCTTGCTGCGAGCCTCTGGTAAGCGTCACCCGTATGCGGAGTAAGGCCGCGTGC
>DMYM01000210.1 GCA_003483645.1 Verrucomicrobiales bacterium | reverse complement strand
GAACTGGAACTCCGTGGAAAGGATTTCGAACTCATCGCCCTCGACCACCTCACTTCCACGCTCCCAAACGGCGATCCGAACCGGATCCAGGTCAAGGAGGACGAATCCGTGGAAGCGATTGGGGGCGATTTCTCCGCTTATAATGTCTGCTGCCGCATCCCCGGGGGCACGGGAACAGTAACAGGGTTACGGGTGGTCTTCGAGCCCGCCCATAATGGGAAAGTGGGCTTCGGCGGAAACTCCATGCCGGGCGGATTCGTGATGAGCACCATCACTCCCTGCTTCAACCCCTTCCCGGCCAAGAATATCGACCTCAATACTGCCATTCCCTACCAACGGGTGACGGCCTCCTCCTTCAAGCCGGGTTTCCGTCCCGAGATCGTCCACGACACCAACCGCCGTACGGGCTGGGCCCCGGCACTCTCCGAGGTGAACAAGCAGCAGCATCTCACCATCACCTTCATGGAACCGGTCGATACCACTCGCCAACCCTATCTCACCACCGAGCTCGTCTTCAATTACGGAGAAAGTGCCTCTCCGAAGAAATTCCGCCTCTTCCTCGTCAAGGGTGTGGATGATACCACCATGCTGCCCGGCCCCCTCATTGAAGCCCTCGCCCTCGATCCCGAAAGACGAAGCAGGGAACAGGCCGAATTCGTCCGCGACTACTTCAACAAGTACAGCGGGGCCAAGACTCTCGCCCGGCACCGGGTAACCAACCTGCAGGACCGGCTCAAGGTCCTGACTGGCAAGCACCGCATCATGGTGATGAACACCTCCGGGAAACCACGGGTCACCCACGTCCTTGAACGCGGCTTCTACACCAACAAACGACAGACCGTGAAACCGGGTGTGCCCGCCTTCCTTCCCCCTCTCAAGGTGCCTGCCGATCGTGATCTGAACCGGCTCGACCTCGCCCGTTGGCTGGTCCGCCCCGATCATCCCCTCACCAGTCGGGTAGCGGTGAACCGTTTCTGGCAAATGTTTTTCGGCCGAGGCATCGTGCAATCGAGTGCGGATTTCGGCACCCAGGGCGAGCGGCCGACCCATCCCGGACTCCTTGATTGGCTGGCCCTCACCTTCCAGAGTTCCGGCTGGGACGTGAAAGCCCTGGTGCGTGCCATCGTCACCTCTCGCACCTACCGGCAGAGTTCCAACACCAGTGCAGGAATCCTGCAACGGGACCCCCGCAACGAGTTGCTCGCCCGCGGCCCCCGCTTCCGTCTCTCCGCCGAGATGGTGCGCGACCATGCCCTCGCCACCTCCGGTCTGCTGGTCAGACGCATCGGCGGGCCCAGTGTCAAACCCTACCATCCGGGCGACCTCTGGCGCCAGGTGAGCCACTACGGATCGACCCCAGCCACCTCGCAGACCTACGTGCAGGATCATGGCGAAAAACTCTACCGCCGCTCGATCTACACCTACTGGAAACGCACCCTTCCCCCGCCCAGTATGGCTGCCTTCGATGCACCCAGCCGGGAAACCTGCACAACCGAGCGCGGGGTTACGAACACACCGCTCCAGGCCTTCATCCTGATGAACGATCCGCAGTACGTGGAAGCCGCCCGGGTCTTCGCGGAGAGCCTGCTCACCAGTCCAGGTTCGGATCGCGAACGCCTCTCGACCGCCTTTGAGCGCGTTTCATCGCGCTCACCCAACGAAGGCGAGATGGAGATCATTACCGCTGCCCTCGAACGGGAACGACGTCAGTATCGGACTGATCAGCCTGGTGCCGAAAAACTCCTCTCCGTGGGCGAATCGCCGCGCACCCGGGATCTTCCTGCCGCCGAACACGCCGCCTGGACCAACATCTGCGGTCTCCTCCTCAATCTCTCGGAAGCGGTGACCAGACGCTGAAAAACATGAATGATCTTCCCACCATTCTCAATCGCCGGGCCTTCCTCGGCACAGCGGGCAACAGCTTCGGCGCGGTAGCCCTCACCTCCATGCTGGCCCGGGGTGATTCGATCCCACACCCCGCCTGCCGGCTGGCCCCCAAGGCCAAGCATGTCATCTACATGTTCCAGTCCGGCGGACCGTCTCATGTCGACCTCTTCGACGGCTCTCCTTTCCTCATCAAGAACCACGGGAAACACCTTCCTCCAGAGGTCAAGGCCGGGCAGCGGGTCACGGGCATGACCGCCGGAATGAAGAACTTCCCGGTGGCCAAACCCGTGGCCCCCATCAGGCAGTGCGGACCTGAGGGCGCCTGGATTTCCGATCTCCTGCCGTGGACCCAGAAGATCGCGGACAAAATCTGCGTGGTGCGTTCGATGAACACAGAGGCAATCAACCACGATCCTGCCATCACCTTTATAAATACCGGCACGATGCAACTGGGCAAGGCCAGCCTGGGTGCCTGGCTCAGCTACGGACTGGGAAGTGGAAGCGAGAACTTTCCGGCCTACATGGTGATGCTCAGTCAGGGGACGGGCAAGAACCCCGGCCAGCCGATCTTCTCCCGCCTCTGGGGGAGCGGCTTCCTGCCTTCCGAGCACCAGGGTGTTCTCCTGCGGGCCGGGGCTAACCCGGTCCTCTACCTAGACAACCCACCCGGAATTGAGCGTCCGCAACGCCGCAGCCAGCTCGACGATCTGGCCAGCCTCAACCAGACCTTCGCTGAGCAAACCGGCGATCCCGAAACCCTGGCTCGGATCCAGGCCTATGAGATGTCCTATCGCATGCAGACCAGCGTCCCCGAGCTCACCGACCTGAGCAAGGAACCCGACGCCACCTTTGACCTCTACGGACCGGAATCCCGAAAGCCCGGAACCTACGCAGCCAACTGCCTCATGGCCCGCCGGCTCGTGGAACGCGGGGTGCGCTGTGTCCAGCTCTTCCACCGTGGCTGGGACCAGCACGTCGCGCTCTCCTCCCAGCTGCCCCGCCAGTGTCAGGACACCGACCAACCGTCGGCGGCCCTCATCCTCGACCTCGAGCAACGGGGACTGCTCGACGAGACCCTCGTCATCTGGGGGGGTGAATTCGGACGCACGGTCTATCAGCAGGGCAGGCTCGACAGCAGCAGCGCGGGACGGGATCACCACGGACGGGCCTTCTCCATCTGGATGGCCGGCGGCGGGATCAAGGGAGGCATCACCTACGGGGAAACCGATGACTACTGCTGGAGCGTG
>DMYM01000521.1 GCA_003483645.1 Verrucomicrobiales bacterium | reverse complement strand
CCACTCGCGCAGATCTGCTTCCTCCACCCGCACCTCATGCGCCCCGTTGCGCTCCACATTGTGACGTGCAATCTCCACCGCTTTCCGATCAAAATCAAGCGCCTCGCACTCCTCCGCCCCGAGCAGATTGGCCGCAATGGCAAGCACACCGCTTCCGCAACCGAGGTCCAGCATCCGCCAGCGTCCTCTCTTCCGCGCCCTGGCCTCATCGGCCAGAAAACGCAGACACGCGGCCGTCGTGGGATGATCTCCCGTGCCAAACGCCATCTCGGGTGGAATACTCATCACCACCCGCCCCTCGTTGAGCAGCAGCAGTTCACGCAGCCTCGAAGGCGTCACTTCGGTAGTCAGGAGGAGGCTTTCACGAATCTTGATGGGCGGACCGGGCACAGCCGAAAGAGCCGCCCAGTTTCTATCCGCCACTTCCTTGACCGAACCGCCGAACTGCGCCGCGATATCCACCGCCTCTCCTTCCTCCTCACAATAGACATCGACCCGCACCGACCTGCCTCCCTTGAGCCGGGTCAACACTGCATTCCGATTCCCGTAAAAGCGCTCCTCCCAGGCGTCCTCCCATTTCACCGCCGCCAGTTTCGACCAAACCCACATGTACCCTTCATCCAATCAAATATGGATGGAATGGAGAGTAAAAAAGCCGTGGTCCGCCAAAACTCCGGGACAGGAACGCGCAATCACTTTCGGGTCAGCCGGCACAAGGAACCGACGAGCTTCTCCTGTTCCCCCGCGAAGTGATGGCTGATGAGGCCCGTTCGATGTTCATCGCCGATAGCCCAGGCGTTGAGGCTCTTGCTTGCTCCGAAGAAGGCAAGAAGCCGCAGGGGATGGTCGCAGGTGTACGAGTAATGGGAGCGCCCCCCGCGAATCGGCATCACCTGCAGGGTGCGATCGCCATCGACCAGCCCCAGGGCGGGCGGACAACGATTCCGCTTTTCCGCCAGGGCCTCTTCGTAGCAGGTCAGTTCACTTTCCCAATCAAAGGACTGCAGCAAATCGAGACATTGCTCCACGGTAGGCTCCGGAATCGATGCCAGGCTGAAGTCATGTCGCTGAATCCATGCCTCCATCCGGGCCCTTCTCTGGTTCCGCTCCCCCGATGTCCAGCCTGGAAGCGGCAGAGCGTGGGAAACGGGGACGAACTGGCCGCTGTCAGCCTCCCGATCACACAGCGACGATGATCAAACGGACGGCTCGGCCAGGGTGCATGGAGGTTCGGGCCCGGGCCATCCGCGACCGCGGCCACTAGATTACCCCCAGTTCCCGGCCTGTCCGGATGAAGGCCTCCACTGCGCGATCGAGGTGCTCCCGGGTGTGGGCGGCCGAAATCTGCGTACGGATGCGCGCAGTATCCTTCGGAACCACGGGGTAAAAGAAGCCAATAGCGTAGACCCCGCGCTCAAGGAGTTTCTCCGCGAAGTGCTGCGACAGGGTGGCATCGCCCAGCATGACGGGCGTGATGGGGTGATCGGCGCCTGCTATCCGGAAGCCGGTCTGGGCCATGGCCTCCCGGAAATAGGCGGTGTTGTCCTTTACGCGGTCGGCCAACTCGGTGGAGGACTCCAGCAACTCGAAGATCTTGAGCGAAGCAGCGGCGATGGCTGGAGCAAGGCTGTTGGAGAAAAGGTAGGGACGCGAACGCTGGCGCAGCAGATCAATGATCTCCCTACGTCCCGAGGTGTAACCCCCGGAAGCACCCCCGAGCGCCTTGCCCAGGGTGGAGGTGGTGAGGTCGATCTTGCCGAAGAGATCGCAATGCTCGTGCGTGCCACGCCCCTTCGGCCCAAGAAATCCAGTGGCGTGACAGTCATCGAAATGCACGAGCGCGTCATACCTGGTCGCCAGTTCGTGAATACCATCGAGCTGCGCGATCACCCCATCCATGGAGAATACCCCGTCGGAAGTGATCAGCTTCTGACGGGCTCCGGCAGCCTCCGCCTCCTGCAACCTGGCTTCAAGATCGGACAGGTCGTTGTTGTCATAGCGATAGCGCTGCGCCTTGCAGAGCCGGACTCCATCAATGATGGAGGCGTGATTGAGACTGTCGGAAATGACGGCATCCTCGGCGGTGAGGAGCGTCTCAAAGAGACCTCCATTGGCGTCAAAACAGGAGGGATAGAGGATGGTGTCTTCGGTGCCCAGAAAAGCAGTGATGGTCTCCTCCAGTTGGCGGTGCACGCTCTGGCTGCCACAGATGAACCGCACCGACGCCGTCCCGAACCCCCAGCGCGCCAGGGCTGCATGCGCTGCCTCCACCACCTCGGGATGGTCAGCCAGACCCAGGTAATTGTTGGCGCACATGTTGAGGACTTCACGCCCGTCCTGCAGCGTGATGAGGGCACTCTGTGGGGAGTCGATAAAACGCTCCTGCTTGTAGAGCCCCGCCTGCTTGATTTCCCCGAGAGTGCGGTGGAGCCGGGACTGAAGGGCGGTGGAAAACACAGCTGGATTAGAACGCCTAATGCGACCGAATGAACGCGAATTCTTGCTGATTAATCAGGTTCTTATCATTTGCATGACAGGAACCATGAACAGGACCCTGCTCCTTCCCGGGCCCGCCTTGCTCTCCGGCCCCGCAGGCCAACTCATTCTATGCCGGAGCACTGTCCAGGCCGAACACCGCATGCACCACGCGGGCCGCATCTTCAATCCGCGTTTCCTCCACCGTGATCGAAATCTTGATCTCGGAAGTGCTTATCATCCCGATGTTGATCCCGCCCTCGCCCAGAGCCTTGAACATCTGGGCCGCCACCCCGGAGTGCGAGCGCATCCCGATGCCGACCACTGAGAGTTTCGCGATGCCCGCCTCGGTTTCAAGGTTGGCATCCCCGCCCAGTTCAGAGAGAACCGGCTTGAGCGCAGCCTGGGCACGTCCGAGGTCGTTGGTGTGCATCGTGAACGAATGGCGGGCATAGCCATCGTGCGCAATATTGGAAACGATCATGTCGATATTGATCTCATCGTCCCCCAGCACACCGAGGATACGGCCGGACATTCCTGGTTCGTCGGGGATGCCGGTGATGGTAACGCGGGCTTGGGAGCGCTCGATGGAGACTCCTCGGATGACGACAGCTTCCATGGCTTCGTGTTCTTCTGTCACAATAGTACCGGGGTTGTTGTTGAGGGAGGAACGGACTTCAAATTTCACGCCGTACTTCTTGGCGAATTCGACTGAGCGCGACTGCATCACCTTGGTGCCGACAGAGGCGAGTTCGAGGAGTTCGTCGTAGGAAATCTCGGGGAGTTTGCGCGCATCCGGCACCACGCGTGGATCAGCAGTGTAGACACCATCGACATCGGTGAGGATCTGACACAGGTCGGCATTGACCGATGAGGCGAAGGCCATTGCAGAGAGGTCTGATCCCCCCCGCCCGAGGGTCTGGATCAGGCCTTCTTCGTTGATCCCCTGGAAACCTGCCACAATGACCACCTTGCCTTCCTTCAGGTAGCGTTGGCTGAGAGTGGAGTCGATGGCTTCGATCCGCGCTCTGGTATGAGAACCGGAGGTCTTCATTCCCGCCTGGCGGCCCGTGATGGAGACCGCTTTCACTCCGATCTGATTGAGCGCCATGGTCACCAGGGCGATTGACTGCTGCTCGCCGGTCGAGAGCAGGACATCCATTTCTCGATCGGGCGGCTCCTCGCAGATCTCCTGCGCCATGGCGATGAGCTTGTCGGTCACCCCCCCCATGGCCGACACCACCACCGCAACTTCGTTCCCTTCATCCAGCAGGGACTTGATGCGCCTGGCGACATTACGGATGCGCTCAAAGGAGTCGACCGAGGTGCCGCCGTATTTCTGAACGATGAGCATGAGAAACCAGGGGAAGCCCTGCCTGCGTCCGTCGTCCCCGTCATGAACGGACGGGAACGAAGTATCGTGTAACCAGAGCGTTGACGGGTTAGCGGGCCCCGGCGGCAAGGGCAAGCTTCAGTTCCTGATTTAACCCTCCGGGCATCCTCGACGCCGTCTCAGGAAAGCTGGCCGACATCCCGGACGGGCACTCCCGTCAGCTGCCGGTCTGGGAATTTGAGATCCATCGATGCCGGATCGCCTACTTCGCCAACGGCACGATCGGCGTCTCCCACCCTGCCATGTCTGCAGGCCTGGTTCCCGGTTTGCGCCGACCACCGCCCCTGCCCCAGGTCGGATTGAAGGGACCAACCAGGCCCACCTCGGCACTGGGAACGATCTGGTCCTCCAGTCCCACCGCCCAGAAGCAACCATTTATGAGAAGCCGGCGGTAGCCTTCGCTGAGGATGTCATTGGAGGCCCCGTAGGTGCTGGTAAAGACACGTCCCTGCTTTCCCGCCTTGCTCCGGTAGCTGCGTGTCCAGGCCCCGGGCACAGGAGGCATTTTCTGATTGGGCGGGGAGTCCGGCGTCATCCCCTGCAAGGGCTGAGCCATGGCGAGAAC
>DMYM01000016.1 GCA_003483645.1 Verrucomicrobiales bacterium | reverse complement strand
CATGCTGCACATCGCCACCACGCCGCAGAGCAGGAGATAGAAAACGTTGCTGCTCCCTGAAACCGGAGTCATGAAGGCCATGGAAAGCGCAATTCCAGTTCCCACCAGAATGGCGATGGCCGAACCCGCACCCCAGTGGTTGATCAGCTTGCCCACCGCGGGAAGGGAAGCGGCGATGAGTCCGAAGAAAAAAGCCCACACCATGACGGGATGGTGCTCGAAGCCCCACTCCAGGATCCGCGCCATGGTGACGATGCTCACCACCACTCCGATACCCAGGGCTCCCAGAAAGCGCCCGTCCACACGCTTCCAGGCCTCCCCCACCCTGAGCCTGAACAGGAGGCGGGCAGTGGTGCCGTCGAACTTCTTGATTGCCTCAATGAGTCGCTCGAAAATCCCGGTGATGAAGGCGATTGTCCCGCCGGATACTCCGGGAATCACGTTGGCGGCCCCCATTGCGAACCCTTTCAGGAATCGGAAAATGTCATCCATCATCTCGGTCTCTCATCTCTCACGCATTGGCAAACACGGATGACACCGGCCAAACCGGCGTCCTCCTACAGCTCCAGCAGCAAGCTGGCCGGACTCTCCAGACAATCCTTGATCCTGATCAGGAACGTCACGGCCTCCTTTCCGTCCACCAGACGATGATCGTAGCTGAGAGCGAGGTACATCATGGGCCGCACCTCGACCTTCCCGTCGATCGCCACGGGACGTTCCTGGATGGTGTGCATGCCCAGGATGCCACTCTGGGGCGGATTGAGAATGGGCGTGCTGAGGAGGGATCCATAAATCCCTCCATTGGAGACGGTGAAAACGCCTCCCTGCAAATCTTCCAACTGGATCTTCCCCTCACGGGCTCGCTCGGAATAGCTGAGGATGTCCTTTTCGATCTCCGGGCAACCCTTCTTGTCAGCATCGCGCACCACCGGCACCACCAGACCCTTCTCGGTCCCCACCGCGATCCCGATATCGTAGAAGTGGTTTTCGATGATCTCGTCCCCGTCAATGCGTCCATTGAGAGACGGCACCTCCTGCAGGGCGTGCACTACCGCCTTCACAAAAAGGGACATGAAACCCAGTTTTGTTCCATACTTCTCCATGAAGCTCTCCTGCACGGTCTTGCGCAACTCGATCACCGCAGACATGTCGACCTCGTTGAAGGTCGTCAGAATGGCAGCCGTCTGCTGGGCATTGACAAGCTGAGCTGCGATTTTCCGTCGCAGGGAGCTGAGTCGGCGGCGGGTGATGCGTCCATCCGAGAACGGTTCAAACTCTTCCCGCCTGGGAGGCTCAGGGATCACGTTGAAATCCGGCTTGAGACGGGAGGACGCCTCCTCCCCAACCAAGGAAGTAGATCGCAGCTCCGCAGCCGCAGAAGAGGCGGGATCTGATGGGATCACGGGCAAGGCAGCTTCTATCGGCGCCGGAGGAACCGTATCCGGCGTGATCGCCAACTCCGCTTCCTGCGCCTCGGGAGCGGAAGCCGCAACCTCCGCCGCAGGCACGGCGCCAACCGTCAGGGTTCCGATGACGGCCCCGATGGACACCTCCATCCCCTCCGGCGAGAGGATGCTGAGCACGCCGTCAGCTTCCGCATCAAGCTCCGCGGAGACCTTGTCGGTTTCGAGGGTAACCAGAGTCTCCCCTTCCCGGACTCCTTCCCCATCACGCTTGTGCCATTGCGCAATAGTAGCCGAGGCGATCGATTCGCCCGCGGCAGGAACCTTTATGGCAATGATCTCGGGCTCGTCATCAAGGGTCGTGAATCCAAAGGGCACCTCTGCATCCCCGGCCGCGGCCGGCCCGGCGGCGACTTCGAGTTGTCGTTCCGGCTCAGGCTCCTCTACTTCTGCCGATTCCGAGGCAACTGGAGCGTCTGCAGAGCTCATCTCCGCTCCTTCCGCAATCTCTGCAATGATCGTTCCGATCGCGACCTCCTCGCCTTCCGGCACCACAATCCTGATGGTCCCTGTAACCTCCGACTCCAACTCAGTGGACACCTTGTCGGTCTCGATGGTGGCCAGTAGGTCCCCCTTGACGATCGTCTCGCCGTCGGCCTTGTGCCATTGCCCGATAGTTGCCGAGTTGATGGACTCACCGGCAGCGGGAATCTTGACTTCGTGCGCCATGGATGGAGTGATCGGTAGCGGAGGGGGGTGTATTAGACTGAGAAGGCCTTCTCCACGAGCTTCTTCTGTTCCCGCAGGTGCATGGCCTTGGAACCTGCCGCCGGACTCGAGGAGCGGTTGCGGCCCGCATAGCGCACGTGGTGCGACCCCACGCACTTTTCGAGGCGCGGCCAGATATAGGACCAAGCCCCCATGTTGAGGGGCTCCTCCTGGCACCAGACGTATTTGGAGGCCTTCTCGAAGACCCCAATCATCTCTTCAACCAGTTCGCGGTGAAACGGATAGAGTTGCTCGACGCGAATGATGGCGGCATTGCCAATCTTCTGCTCTTTGCGGTACTGCAACAGATCGTAGTAGATTTTTCCCGAGCAGAAGATGACGCGCTCGATGTCATCGAGCATCGATTCATTGATCTGAAAATCTGGCATCACCTCCCGGAAGGATTCCCCTTCGAGGAACTCCTCCTCCTGGGAGACTGCCTCGGACCGGGTGAGAAGACTCTTCGGGGTCATCAGCACCAGCGGTTTGAGGAACCCGCGATGCTTCTGGCGCCGCAGGACGTGGAAATACTGCGCAGGGGTAGTCGGGTTGGCCACCGTCATGTTCTTCTCCGCACAAAGCTGCAGGAATCGTTCCAGACGCGCACTGCTGTGCTCCGGCCCCATTCCCTCGTAGCCATGCGGCAGGAGCATCACCACGCTGCTGGGCGTCTGCCACTTGGATTCCGCGGAGGAGATGAACTGGTCGATGACCACCTG
>DMYM01000206.1 GCA_003483645.1 Verrucomicrobiales bacterium | reverse complement strand
CGGAACCGGAACCGGAACCGGAAACCCCCATGGAAGCACTCGAGCGCCTGAAGCCTGCGCTCACCACCGGGGAGCGCACCGAGTACCCCCCCGGCACCCTCGTGCGCGGCACCAGCCGCTTCTTCTCCGTGGAAAACAAGCTCAGTTGGCCGCGGGCAGCCGCCTACGCGGAAGAATACGGAGGGCACCTCGCCACCTGCCTCAACGAGGGCGAACAGAATTGGCTCGCCTCCAAGATTCCCGGTAACACTACGATCTGGCTCGGGGGAGGCGCCACCGGGCGGACGGCCTGGGGCTGGGTTGACGGCTCGCCCTGGAACCTGCGTAAACCCTCCATCACCACCGGCAACTCCGCCACTCTGAGCGACCTGGGATCCATCCGCTCCCAGCCCGGTGGCAGGAAGTTCCCCTTCTTCATCCAATGGCGCAATGACGGCACCAACCCCGGAAACCTGAAGGCCCAGTTCACCCGCCTCAAGGCCACCCTGGAAACTCCTGATCCCATCTACCCTCCAGGGGTCCTCTCCTTTGAGAACCGCCGCTATCTCCTGATTGAGAAACCGGCGACCTGGGAGGATGCCAATGCCGTGGCCAAGGGCACCCACGGGCACCTCGCCGTTCCCAGTGAACCCTCCGAGGGGGACTACCTTCGTCGCCTGATCAGCTCCAACCTCGACGAAAAATCCGGGGCGTGGATCGGGGGGCGGCACAACGGTCGTTCCTGGACGTGGATCACCGGTGAGCCCTGGGCCTTCGCCTCCTGGGCTCCCGGCTCTCCCGACGGGACGAAGGAAATCGATAGTGCCGTGAGGCTGGTGGCCGGGGAGAATGGAGGATGGGACGATAGCAATCCCCGCGACGAGGAAGTGGCCTCGGCCTTTGTCATCGAATGGAGCGAGGATCGTGGCAACACCAGGCCGGTGGCCATCAAATCCGGGGCGGGCGACTGGGCCAACCTGCGCACAGCGGCCCAGAAGAAGATCCAGATCCTCGAAGCCAGGTTCACCGAAAAGCTCATGGAGAATGGCACGAGCCTGAAGTGGGATCTCAACTTCTGGCACCGCGGCCTCCGCGACAACGACAAACGCACCTATGAGCCTGCCGTCAAGGGAGTCAAGGCGAAGGTCGGTCCCGATGGTTCCATCGCGATCCGGACGAATGAAATCAGCAAACTTCCGCTTCCGCCTCGCGGGCAGGATGTCGTCCGTAGGCACCTCCAGGCCCAGCAGAAACACAAGGACGACCTGCAGGCCCAGGCCAACTGGATTCGCATGGACTACGTCAAGAGCCTGCAGAGCAAAAAGGATGCCTCCGAGGACGGGGGGAAAAGCAATGAAATGAGAGCCATCCAGAACGAGATCGACGCCTGCGGCGAAAGCGGGCGGACCTTCCTCGAGCACCTTGGCTCCGGCATCCTCCGCAGCCTGGATTCTCCCAAACAAGCCC
The DNA here is from genome assembly GCA_003483645.1 of Verrucomicrobiales bacterium. Lineage (GTDB taxonomy): Bacteria > Verrucomicrobiota > Verrucomicrobiia > Verrucomicrobiales > Akkermansiaceae > Roseibacillus_B. The sequence continues at coordinate 2,939 of DMYM01000206.1, read as the reverse complement.
CCTGAGACGCAAAAACGCCCGGACGCGATCCCGGCCCGGGCCTTTGCGCCGCTTACCTGCCCCCCGAAGCCGGGTTCCCACGCTTGCGCATGGACGCAACGAAGGGCATAATTACGTGTTCATTCCTCCCATGTCCCCCGATCTTGAATTCCATGCTCCCAGTATCGAGGAGCTGCAGCCGCACTTCCCGGCCTACGAGATCACTGCGTTCATCGCCCAGGGGGGAATGGGAGCCGTCTACGCTGCCCGGCAGGTCTCCCTCGATCGCCCGGTCGCAATCAAGATTCTGCCGCGCCAGTTCGGGGCGGATCCGCAATTCCGGACCAGCTTCGAGTCGGAAGCCAAATCGATGGCCCGCCTCAACCATCCCAACCTGATTGGGGTCTACGACTTCGGGGATGCGGATGGGATGCTCTACATCATCATGGAGCTGGTAGAGGGAAAGTCCCTGTTCCATTCCGCCCACGGCAAAACCATCGATCAGGAGGAAGCGGCCCGGCTGGTGGCCGGCGTTTCGCACGGACTGGCTCATGCTCACCAGCACGGCATCCTGCACCGTGACATCAAGCCCGGCAATATCCTCCTTGGCCCGGGAGCCGTCCCGAAGATCGGGGACTTCGGATTGGCCCGCCCGGTGGGCGAAGGACATAACCCGGATGAAATCGTGTGGGGAACCCCTGGCTACAGCGCGCCGGAAGTGGTCAACGATCCCGGCGAGGTTGACCAGCGGGCGGATATCTTTGCGGTGGGCGTTCTCCTCTACGAACTGCTCACGGCCCAAGTTCCCACCGAGACCTGGCAACCACCATCGGCGGTAGTCCAGTGCCGCCCGGAGTTCGATGCGATCATCCGCCGAGCCACGCATCCCTCCCGGGAAATGCGCTATGCGGACGCCGAGAAACTGGCCAAAGAACTGGATCAGCTTGGCGAAAATATCAAGAAGCCGGTCCTGCGCCGCCCCAAGCCGACCCCGGCCTCCACTTCCACTCCGGGAGTCTCCCCGATTGGCGTGCGCCCGGCTACCCCGGCCCTCGGCCCCCCCCCGGCGAGGTCACAATCGATCCCGGTAGTCGGCATCCTCGTTGTCCTGGGTGTTCTCGGAGTGATTGGGTTCATCCTGCTTGGCTCCGGCAAGGGAAAGGAGCGCAATGAGATTACCGAGCCCCTTGAGCAACCCCTCTCCCAGCCCAAGCCCTCCATCGTCACGGAAAACCCGCAGGAAAAGGAGGAAAAACCTGCTCCCAGGCCCGCGGATCCGGAGCCTCCCAAGCCTGAGCCGGTCGAAAGCACGAGCCAGGCCCTTGCCCGGCTCAAGGCCAGGTTGAAGACGGGTGATTTGTCCGAGCTTCCCAAGAGAACCGTCAAGCGGGGGGACTCGCATTTTCTTCTCGTGACCGAGGCTCTCCCGTGGCAAGCGGCCTCGCACTTCGCAGAGAACCACGGAGCGCAGCTGGCGGCCTTGCCGACCAAGGGCGATCTCTCCTGGGCCGTTTCCGAGCTGAAAATAGGCACCCCTGCGTGGATTGGTCTCTCGGACTCCGGCATGGAGGGAAAGTGGTACTGGGTCAACGGAGAGGCTCCCGGAAAGGATCTCTGGGCTGCGGGCCAGCCCGACGAAAGCAGCTCCACCGACGGTGGCCAGGACTACGCCGCGCTCCTTCCCGACCACTCCCTGGACGACCTTGCCGCTTCGCGCAATCTCCCCTTCCTGCTGCAGTGGGGCCAGGGAGACAATGAAGGATCACTTGCCCGGCAACTTGAGCGGGTCGCCGCCTCCCTCAAGGCCAAGCAGCCCGTCTTTCCCGCCGGAACGCAGAACATCAAAGGTTCGCGCTTTCTGGTGGTTCCCGAATCAGTCTCCTGGGGGGATGCCCACAATAAGGCCCTGGCCGCCGGGGGGCACCTCGCGGTTCCCTCCAACAACGAGGAAGCGACCTGGATCATCGAATCCATGCAGAAGTCGCTGGAAGAAGGGGCCGGCTGCTGGATCGGAGGCAACCAGAAGGGCGTAGCCACTCCCATCTGGACCTTCGTGACGGGCGAACGTTTCAATTTCATTGCCTGGGCACCCGGTCAGCCCGACACGGCCGAGCGTCCCCAGCCCTCCCTCCAGGTCTGGCACGGAGTGGATGGCCGTTTCGGATATAACAACGCCTTCAGCGACGCCAGCCAGGCGAACTACTTCCTCATCGAGTGGTCGGCCCCCTCCCGTCGGAACATGCCGGGGACCGGGGAAAAGAATCGGCCGACCAGGGCCGAGGACTGGCTGGTCAAGTTCCGCCAGGAGTTTCGCGACCAGGAAGAGGCTTCCCATGACCGCTGGAAGCGACGCCACGACAAGAACCTCAAGGATTTTGCCAACGACCTGGAAAGCGAAGCAGGCGACAGCCGGAGAGCCAGAGACTACGTCGAAGGATTTACCAAGAGGATCGAAGAAGCTGGCGAGATTCCCCCTGATCTCGGCAGCGACCGACTCCGTGCCTGGATCGGCAATATTCACGAGAAGGGCCTCGAGAAGCAGAAGACTATCTGGGAAGACTACGAACCGGAATTCCTGGAAGCCCAACAACGCTACCTCGCCGAAATCGAAACCGAGATCATGCTCCGCAAGGCCCAGGGTGACCGCGACGGCACCAGCTACCTCGGCCGCGAACACAAAGCCGCCGCTGAGAAGCCCTACTTCATTGAAATCCTGAGCGGCGAATTCCCGGAGGTCCCCGAAGGGTTTGGGGATGACGGTGAGGACGGGGACGACAACAGCTAGATCGCCGCGCCCTCAGTTTTACTGACCGGGGAATTCCGGGCCACCAATTCGAAGCGGCTCCTCTTTCCATTAGCCAAGCGCCTCTCCCTGCGTAAGCTCGCCCCGTGCCTGCCACGAAGCGCGCCAGCTCCAAGGCCAAGACCCGAGCCAGCTCCCCCGCCATCCATGTTCGCGG
>DMYM01000162.1 GCA_003483645.1 Verrucomicrobiales bacterium | reverse complement strand
GCGCGGAGCACGGTGGGGCGGGAGATTGTCAGCGTGGCACTGGGAGGAGTGTTGGAGTCCGGGGCATCGACGCGCAGGCCATTGAGAGGGCTGAGGGTGGGGACCGTGCTGTTGGTGGTATAGATGATGCTCGCGCCAGGAGTGGCGGAGCTGATCACCACGCTTTGCGGCGTGTCATAGAATCCGCGGTCGACGGAGAAGCGGGTATCGGCCACGAATCCCTGCACCGCGCCGGGATCGTTGGCGGCATCAGGAGTGGGGGTGAGAAAGAAACCGGACTGAAGCGGTTCGTCGTTTCCGTAGAGGCCGAACGACACGTCCTCGGTCTGGGCGGCATAGGGGTTGAACTGGTGGACGATCTCGACTTCACCCTGTCCGGCGGGCCGGGTGAGGGCGAGAAATCCACCGCGTTTTTCCAGTGCGAAGGAGGTGTGAAGCTCATTGCCAGAAACTGTCCGGTCCTTGGTGGAGGCGAAGAGAAGGAGGAAACTGTTTCCGTCCATGGTATGGACCGGAAAGGTCCACTTGGTCAGGTCATCGGGATCGTCGGTGAGGTACCAACCCGTGATAGGGACGGGTTGATTGTTCGGATTCCAGAGTTCGATCCAGTCGGAGCTTTCCCCGTCTTCATCGAGGAGAGTGGATCGATTTTGCGCCATGAATTCATTGATGACCACGTTGGAAAGATTGCTGAAGTCAGGCCTGCTTCCGGGATCGACCGGGTCACTCCCGGCGGAAATTTCCATCCCGTCGTTGAAGCCATCCCCATCGGAATCCTCAAGCCTGGGGCTGGTGGAATGAGTGTTGATCTCGGCGCCGTCGGAGAGGCCGTCGTTGTCACTGTCGTCGGCCAGCGGATCGGTGTTGTAGGTGCCGAGTTCCATTCCATCAGACAGCCCATCGTCGTCACTGTCGGCATCTGCGGGATCGGTGCCGTGGATATTGAACTCGGGTCCGTCGTCGACCCCGTCGTCGTCAGAGTCGGCATCGTTGGGATCAGTGTTCCTGTTGAACTCCTGGATGTTGGTCAGGCCGTCGGGTTCAAGGTCGCCGATCTCGTTCTCGTCGAGATCACCGAAATTCAGGATTTCCCACTCATCAGGCAGGCCGTCTCCGTCCGTGTCGCCAGCGGCGAAAACGCCTGCGGGCACAAGCATGAATGCGGCGGCGGCGACGGAGCAGGTGCTGAATCGAGACATCGAGTTTGGGGGACTGACTCTCAGAAACGGAAAACAATAGGCCCTGCCGTAAGTTACGGAAAGGGGAAAAGCCCAGTTCCCACGACCGGTCGGCGGCAGGAGCATCTCTCTTCAGACAACTACCCGCCCGGTTCGCGGTCTCCCTGCCTCAGGAGAGATGGGCCTGCCATCGATCAATCTCCCCGCGCACGTTTTCGATTGAAGGCGCGCCCGGATTGGTGCGCGATCGCAGGGCGGTCTCGAGGTCGAAAACCTCTCCGGCGTCAGTGCCGAATGCCTCAGAGATGGTAGTGAGATCCAGGCGGTTCAGCGAGGTATTGTGTTTCTCCGCGGCTGCCACCGCCTTCCCAACGATTTCGTGGGCTTCACGGAAGGGAATGCCCTTGCGGACGAGGTAGTCGGCGAGGTCGGTGGCCAGGAGGGCCGGATCACCCGCAGCCTGGCGGCAGCGTTCCTCGTTGATCTCCATGGCGGCGATCATCTCGGCGTTTACTTCGAGAGCAAGGGTGACTGTCTCGATTGAATCGAAGAGCGGTTCCTTGTCTTCCTGCAGGTCACGGTTGTAGGTGAGGGGAAGTCCCTTGAGGGTGGTGAGGAGAGTTACAAGGTTGCCCACCAGCCGGCCCGTTTTGCCACGGGTGAGTTCGCATGCGTCCGGGTTCTTCTTTTGCGGCATCAGCGACGACCCCGTGGTGTGTGCGTCGCTCAGGGCGGCAAAGCCGAACTCCGCGCTGCACCAGAGGATGAGATCTTCGCTGAGGCGCGAAAGATGGGTGCCGAGCAGGGAGATGACGAAGAGAAGCTCCGCGATGTAATCGCGGTCTGCAATAGCATCCATCGAATTGGTGGACACCCCCTCAAAGCCGAGTTCCCGTGCGATGGCGTGACGGTCGAGGTTGATGGTGGAGCCAGCGAGGGCACCGGATCCGAGTGGGCAGATGTTGAGGCGTCTGTGACAGTCGCGCAGGCGCAGCTTGTCGCGCTCCAGCATCTCGACATAGGCGAGGAGGTGGTGACCAATGGTGACGGGTTGGCCGCGCTGGAGGTGGGTGTAGCCGGGCACGACTACAGCAGCGTGATTCTCTGCCTGGGAGAGCAGGGCGCGTTGCAGGCCGGTGCCCAGCATGAAAAGGTGATCGATGGAGCTGCGGCAGTAGAGGCGGGTATCGGTGACAACCTGGTCGTTACGGCTGCGCGCGGTGTGCAACTTGGCACCTGCCGGGCCGATTTTTCTGGTGAGGGCGGCCTCGATGTTCATGTGGATGTCCTCCAGTTCAATGGAGAACTCAAACTCGCCACTCTCGATTTCCTTCTCGATTTCGCGCAAGCCGGTTTCGATTTGTGCGAATTCGTCTTCGCTCAGAAGACCAGCGTTCATCTGAGCCCGGGCGTGAGCAATCGATCCGGCAATATCGTGTGGGTACAGACGCCAGTCGTAGGAGATCGACTCTCCATAGCGTTGTAGCAGATCAGCAGTTTGCTGTGCGAAGCGGCCCTTCCACATGCGGTAAGTTTCAAGTTTCAGGTTTCAAGTTGCAAGTCTAGCGGCGAAGATTGCCTCAAACTCCCCGGAGGTCCCGAAAAGATCGCCCTCCAGGGGAGAAACGGGTCTGGGATCGGGCGGGGCAGCGGACCAGGAGCGCAATACTTGTTAGATGTCGATAAAATCGGCATCCTTGGGGTCCCGTTCGGCGGAGTCCCGGGCCCCGGTCGGGGGGTCGATGATCTGGATCCGTCCCTTGAGGTAGTGCCCGAGCCGGCCGCGGATGGCCCTGCGCACCGGGGGGAAGAGGAGGAGGAAGCCCACCGTGTCAGTGAGGAAGCCCGGGGTGAGGAGGACCGCCCCCGCCAGGAGGATGAGGAGCCCGTCGAGGGCTTCCCGGTGGGGGAGCTCTCCCCGCCCCATCGCTTGTCTGAAATTGGCGAGAGATCTGGCACCCTGTGATCTGGTCAATGCCGCCCCGATCACCGCGGTGAGAAGGATTACGGCGAGGGTGGCCGGGAGGCCGATCCGGACACCGATCCTCAGGAAGAGGAACAGTTCCACAATGGGAACGAGGATGAAGAGAATGAGGAGCTTGAAGAACATGGAGCTGTGAGGAGAAGACTGCCTCCGTGGCAGATTAAGGCCGCAGGGTCTAAAGTCAAAGATGCTCCTGAATCAAGAGTGGGGGCCGCAGCTAGGTAATTTCAATGATGGCCTTGACGGTCCCGCGGCTGGTATCGGTAAAAGCCGCAAATTCCGTGGGGACATCGTCGAAGGCCAGGCGGTCGGTGATCCAGATATCGGTATCGATTTTACCGTCGGCAATGAGGTTGATGATCTTCCCGAAGTCGGCAGGCAGGGCGTTGCGGCTGGCGAGGAGGGTGAGCTCACGACGGTGGAAGACGGGAGCGTGGGGGAAGGAGAGAGTCTCGGTGGTGATGCCCACGTAGATCACACGGCCGGTAAAGGCGGCGTACTCGAAGCAGGTTGACATCGATCGGACACTTCCGGTGGCATCGATGACGGCGTCCGCCAGTTCACCGCCGGTGATCTTCTCGAGTTCCGTGAGATGGGATTCTTTCGGGCTGAAGACGACGGTGTGACCAATCCCAAGCTTTTCCCGGCAGAACTGAAGACGGCTTTCCACCATGTCCATCACGATGATGTTGATGTCGTGAAGCCGGAGAAATTCCAGAACAGCCAGGCCGATGGGACCTGCTCCGATCACAAGTACGGTTTCACCTGGTTGCGGATCGGCCCGGATCACCGCGTGGTAGCCGATGGCGAGGGTCTCGACCAGGGCCAGTTGATCGTGAGAGAGGTTGTTGCCGGGGTGGAGCTTGTGAGCGGGGCAGATCCACTCGGGGCGCAGTCCACCGTCGGTGTGAACCCCCAGAACCTGTACCCCGGGACAGCAGTTGCTGTGGCCCTTTCTGCTGGTGGCGGTGGTGGGATCGTTCACGTAGGGCTCAAGGGAACACTTGTCACCGACCCGGACATGGTTCACTCCCTCGCCCACGGCGAGGACCTCCAGTCCCAATTCGTGCCCGGGGATGCGGGGGTAGGAAAAGAAGGGCATCTTGCCGAGATAGCCGGAGAGATCGGTGCCGCAGATGCCCATGCGGTGGGTGCGTACCAACGCCTCTCCGGGGCCGGGGGCCGGGGGATCGGGCAGGTCGATCATGGTGATGACCTCGGGCCGGGTGAATTCGATTGCTTTCATGGCAATTGGTGAATTGGTGCAGGGGGGAAGGGAGAGGGTGCAGGTTTCTCCGGAAGCGTTCAATCATGACCGGGTCGATTGTGCCACGGCGTCATCCCCGTCTTGCCTTTTCCCATGACAAGGCGTCACACCGATTCCACGATGACGTTCCCATATGCGGTGGGATCGCCGGTGCGAATGAGACCGATGGCTTTCGGGACGCGTGTCTTGAACTCAAGGTGCGGTTCACGGGTGACCTGGGCATCGGGAAAGGTGGCGAAGCACTCGTCGAATGCGGCGATGGTCTCCGGCGGGTTGGTGTTGAGGAATTCCTCGGCCTGCCGGATGTGGCCGACCTTGAAATTGGGCTGGAGAAGCTTGAGGACATCGAGGACGTTGGGAATGCCGCGGGTGAGCGCGAGGTCCACGGTCTCGATTTCACTCCAGTAGGGGAAGGCCCAGTCGCAGATGACCAGGGTATTGGTGTGGCGGATGCGGGCGATGAGATCGAGAACCTGCGGATTGAGAATACCTTCCTGGAGCATGGACTGTCTGATGGTGGTTGGGAGCGTGGTGTGACACCTTTCGCCGGGGGAGTCCAAGTCTTTTTCCCGTCCCGGGAGCACCCGGGGGGGTGGACATCCGTCAACCGGGGCAGGGTGGTTTGTGAAACAAGAAGCCTTCCCTGCCGGAACAGGGAAGGCTTCCAGGATCCCTGAGGAAGATTGCTGCTTACACGTCCTTCCAGCTCCGGTCCGCGGCGGAAGCCAGGACGGCATCGCAGACCTTGGCGGTCTCGAGGGCGTCGCGGAAGGTCGGGTTGCAGGGTTCGCCGCTGCTGAGGGAGGCCAGGAAGTCGGCCACCTGGTGGACGAAGGTGTGCTCGTAGCCGATGCAGAGACCGGGAACCCACCACTTGTCGAGGTAGGGGTGGTCACCGTCGCTGACGTGGATGCTGCGCCAGCCGCGGACCTGCCCCTCGTCGGAGTGGTCGAAGTACTCAAGGCGGTTGAGATCGTGGAG
>DMYM01000233.1 GCA_003483645.1 Verrucomicrobiales bacterium | reverse complement strand
CACCCCGTCCACAAATATCCGGATGCCCCCTGCGGTGGAGGAACCGTCGTAGGTGACGCAAATATGCTGCCACTTGTTCCACCGAATCTCCCGCTCCGACCGTATGCGGATGGCGGAACTCTCCGCCTCGTGGGCCAGCTGCATGTAGAGCCGCTGGTTCGTTTCATAGTAGAGTTCGAAGCCCCGCCGTGACTCCCCTTCCTCCAGCCGCGCAAGCAAGCTGCCCTGCGAATCCTTTCCCTCCCCGGTTTTCACCGGCCTCAGCCAGAGGCTCAGGGTGAACGGCTGATCCCGCTCGAAGTCTCCTGCATCGGCCACTTCCAGGAACGCCTCCTCCCCTTCCTTGAACTCGAAACCTCCCCCGGTGCGGCCCGGAGCCCAGCGAGGAGTTCCAACCACCCGGCCACGCTGCAAACCCGGGCCCGGAAGGCCGTGCGCCCGGTCGCCCACCTGCTCTCCCTCTGCCTCGTCCAGGGTGAGGTGTAACAGCGCATCCCGTGGGTCGAAGTTCTCCTTGGGATCAGCGATCCGCGCGCCCAGTTCCTTCACCCAGCCCCGCAATTTGGGAGCGATTTCATCCGGATACCCATCGATCCGTGCCTGATTCTCCGCACGCTGCGCCGCCACCGCGGGCAGCTTGCGCTCGTTCTCCTCGTCCGGAATCTCGATCAGCGGTGGCGCGTTGCGCGCGCTCGTTTGCTTCCCCTTGTCCCCACTCACATTGAAGAAGGCGAAGAACTTGTAGTAGTCCACCTGCGAGATCGGATCGTAGAAGTGGTCGTGGCACTGCGCGCACTCCAGGGTGAGCCCTAGCCAGGTTGTGGCCGTGGTCTTGACCCGATCCACGGCGTATTCAACCCGCATCTCCTCCTCAATCAGTCCCCCTTCATCGGTCGTCCCATTATTACGGTTGAATCCCGAGGCTACCCGCTGAGCGAGGGTGGCATCCGGCAGCAGGTCCCCGGCCAGTTGGTCGATGGAGAACCGGTCGAAGGGCTTGTTGGCGTTGTAGGCCTCGATGATTCCATCCCGCCAGGCCCACATCTCGCGGGCCCCGTCCTGGTGATAGACGCTGGTGTCCCCGTAACGGGCCAGGTCCAGCCACATCACCGCCATGCGCTCTCCGTAGCGCGGCGAAGCGAGGAGACGATCCACGACCTTCTCATAGGCTTCCGGCGACTTGTCCGCGAGGAAGGCATCGACTTCCTCCAAAGTGGGCGGAAGTCCAGTGAGGTCGAGCGTGAGCCGACGAATGAGAGTCTCCCGATCGGCCTCCGGCGAGGGCGCCAAGCCTTCCCGTTCAAGATGCGCCAGGATGAAGTGGTCGACCTCGTTGCGTGGCCAGGCATTGTCCGTGACCTCGGGCCTCGGGACGGCCTGCGGAGCGAGGAAGGACCAGTGCCGCCGGATGGTTTCTTCGGCCGCGAAGGATTCAGTAAACACTCCGAACAAGAGCGTGAGAAGGCAAGTAGTCAGAAGGACGAACGATGCAGCCCGACCAGGCATTAGCATGCGCGCAACGCTCCTGCGATGATGCCGCCGGTTCATGCAGCGTTATCGTTGTGTGAAATGGCCATGACGAAAAGGAACTACGGACTACCTCAAGACATAACCCCTGACCTGAAGCTGGAGGATGGCACCCAGCATGATGCCGCCACCGACATCCTGCGACAACGGAAAAATGCAGTGAGCGAAGATTGAGGCACGATCACCCGCAAGCAGGCTCGGAGTGTCGCGAATCGAGGACCAGCGATCGGTCACGTTCGTGGGCCAACCGGCCAATGCCGCGAAGGATTCCCCGACCCGAGGCAAGGGAGGTCTCGATGATCAGGTCACGGTGACCTCGACGTCGTCGATGTGCCATCCGGGAAAGAATTTCCTTGGACGCGGGATGCCATCGCCTCTCGGTGTGCGGTCGATTTCACGCCCAGCGCCCAGCGCCCAGCGCCAAGGGCGCTGGGCGCCTTGACGTGCTATGCGATCGGCCCTAAGCAAGTAACCTTCAAACAAAACAAGGATGTGAGATGAGCAAAAGACTGACCAGACGCCGGTTCGCGCAGGCAGGACTTGCGGCGGGAGTGGGCGCCTTCGCGGGGCCGCAGATCCTTCCGGCCAAAGCGGTAGGTGCGAACGACCGCGTGGTGGTGGGTATGATTGGCGTTGGAAATCGAGGCAGGGACTTGCTCAGAGATTTGAAGGGCCGGGTCGATATTGCGGCCATTGCCGACGTCTATCTGCCGCGTGCGCGGGAGGCAGCCAACTCGGTCGGTGCCAAACACGTCTATCAAGATTACCGCAAACTTCTGGAGCGAGACGATGTCGACGCGGTTGTGATAGCGACCCCGCATCGCTGGCACGCGCTCAATTCCATCCATGCCGCGCAGGCCGGTAAGGACATCTACTGCGAGAAGCCACTCTCCTATTCGATACGGGAAGGCCGGCTCATTGTCGAGGCCGTGCGCAAGCACAAGCGAGTCCTCCAGGTCGGAACCCAGCTTCGCTCCCAGGAGAGAGTCTACCGGGGATGCATGCACGTGCGGAACGGATCGATCGGCAAAGTGAACCGCGTCCTGGCGGTGAACTACCACAGCCCCATGGAGATCAAGCATCCTGCACAGGACATCCCCAAGGGTCTGGACTGGGATATGTGGTGCGGGCCGGCCGAGCCGCCACCG
>DMYM01000046.1 GCA_003483645.1 Verrucomicrobiales bacterium | reverse complement strand
GGGAGATCCGCGTCTTCTTGACGTCGAGCAGCGGCCCGAGTTCATAGATGTTCTCATACCCGTAGGCATGGAGGGTGATGAAGGTCGGGATGTTGAGAGCCATCCCGGGGCTCTTGGATCGAAAGGCCACCGGCGCATGGTCAAAGTTGTTGTTGCAGTAGATGAGGATCCGCGTGTCCTTGGTGGGTATCATCTTCGCGAGGCTGTCGGCGGTGATCTCGGAGAAGTTCAGGTGCACCGCTCCCTTCACGTGGAGCAGCGCAAACTTTGCCGCGCTCCGGGTGTCGAGCACGATGGTGTTCGCCTCCATCGCCATCTCGATGAATTGCGACTCGGTAATTCGGCGTTCCTTGCGATGGGTAATCGCCTTGCCAGACGCCATTTCAAAGGCCCCGATATCGATCAATTCGTTTCCGAGGCCAAGAGCTTTTCCATTGGTTTGCCGGGGCTTCTCTTCGGCGAAGGCTGAGAATCCGATCACCAGGGCACCGACTGCCACTGCGACTACTTTCGTTGAATGGTGGTTCATTGTTTGGTGGGGTGTGATTCAGCGGACGCGATAGCGGGTGCCATCGACGACCAGTTCGAGGTTCTTTCCAAGGGCGAGACAGCTCTGGCGCTGCTTGGCAACCAGTTTGTCGACCACGATCCGGAATTCAGGACTATCGATCGAGATCTCCTTCACGGGGAGGTTGGCTCCCTTCGATGCCATGGTCACGCTGGCATCGACCCACTCATTATCGCGTTTGAAGAATGCCATGTCGGCATGTTGCGCGACGTTCTGGACTTCTTCCCTTTGCAGGGCATCGTTCACGTATCCGTTGGTTGGGTTCAGGTTTGCAGCTCCCTTTTGCGACCAGAGATTAAGATCCTGGTTCACGCTGCTCCTCCCGCTGCGAAGCTTGAGGGCCTTCTCGTCGAAGTTGAAGGCGGCCCGGGAGTTCCGCCGCGCTTCCGGTCGGAATACTTCGCCATCAAGCGCGAGAAAGGCGGTGTATTCCGTGAGGATTCCATGCTCGGTGGAAAGCCGCACGATCTCGTCCACCAGTTCCTTCACCCGCGGGTCGTTCCGATCGACATTGTCGCCGGTCAGGCCGCCAAGTGCGGAATCGGCACCCAGGTCACGCAGTGCTTCGGTGAGAATCGCAATCTTCCGCATCGCCCACAGCCGTGGCACAAAGGAATGACGCTTCTTGCCAGGCTTGAAGGTGAAGGTGTATTTCTTGCGCTCCTTTCCATCGTCGCCCGTGAGGCGAAACTCGAGCGGCTCACTCCCAATGTAGCGGCCCGTCACGATAATCTGATCGTTCGCGAAGAAGTCGGGCAACCGGTGCGGCACCAGATCGGCAATGCGATGCGGCGCCGGATTGCCGTCCTTGTCGACCACCTTGATCTTGGCAAAGCTGAGCACCGGGCCCGAGAGGCGACGGAAAACGGAGGCCACCTTCACTTCCACCTTCTCCTTGGGAAGAACGTAGGTGGCAGTCGCGCGACTGTCGTCAGCGAGGCGCGAGAGGAGTGGCGTGTTAACGTCGACTCCCACCCCGAAGGTGAAGATGCGGCGGCGATTCTTGTTCGCGTCCGCTGCCTTCTCGCGAATGCGCTTCTCGGAGGTCTCCCCGATGGTGGGAAGGCCGTCCGTGACGAAGAGCACGATGGGCACTGTTCCCTTCCGAACTGTCTGCGCAATGGCGGCCTGCAATGCTCCGTGGATGTTTGTCCCTCCACTGACACGGATGCCGTTGATGAACTTGCGGGCCCGGACAATGTTGGCGCGATTCACAACCACGGGCTGGTCCGCGAACGGCTCGACCGCCTCGTTGTAGATGATCAAATTGAAGAATTCCCCCTCTTCGAGGCCCTCCATCACCTGGAGCGCAGCGGAGCGGGCCTGGTCGAGCTTTTCGCCTGCCATGCTGCCGGAGCGATCCAGGACAAGGGTCACTTCGCGTTTCAGCCTGGGGGCGTTGTCGTCACGAGTCGGCGACGCCATGAGGAGCAGGAAATGTCCTGTGTCCCCGGCCTCTTCGGGGTGAGTGAGGAACGATGCGACGGCTTCCTTCTTCTTGCGACGAAGGACTGAGAGGCGGAATGGGCCGGAGGCAACCTTGCCCCCGAGTTTCAACCTCATGCCGTTACCTTGTTTCTGCGGAGAGATCTCGTGGCTTGGCGAGTAGGTCGTCGCGATGCCGCCCTTCAGCGCCCAGGTCACATCGATGGTCCACTGCACGCGGTAATCGAGCGACTCCGAACGCGGCAGAACGTAGTCAATGCGATCGACGTCGATGGGCAGCAACTCTTCGTAGACGAAGCGCACCTTGCCCTCACTGCGCGGAGGGATCGGGAACACACTCGAATCCACCGCCCCGAATCCTGCGAATTCAAGGATGGCGGGATCCTTCGAGCGCCTCACGATTTCATCATAAATGCGCCGAGCCTCCTCCTTGGGGAGGATCTTGGCCTTGAACTCGACGTTGGATCCCTCCATCGAGAACGACGGGAGGACGGCACCGGGCGGCACCGGCAGCAGGACCTGTCCCTCCTGCTGGCGGCCCGCCGGGTTGAAGAAGTTGATCGTGAGAGTCGTCTTGGCGATCTGGTTGTCGATTTGCACTGCGGCATTGATCGAGCGGACCTCCACCCGACCCACCGGTTGTGGAACGGGTATGGGCAGGGGCCGTACATGCGGGAGCCAGTGATGGTGATGATGACTGGCAACTCCATGGGCACTCACCTTGGGAATCCAAACCAGGCTCCCGCCACCCACCAGCATCGCATTACGGAGAAAAGTTGATCGTTTCATGAGAACAGAAATTCGCTTTCTTGGTGTGGAGAATACGCCCCAAACCGTTGGCGGTCTGTAAAGTGGCCGTAAAGCCTGATTCTCTGCGCGTTCCGTGGGCCAGACTCCCCGAGAGGCCCAATTCCGGAAGTTCCGCCCCGACCCGAAGAAACCGGTGTCAAGGCTCCGAAAAACGAGCATTTCCCCGGCTGCCCCCCTCGG
>DMYM01000097.1 GCA_003483645.1 Verrucomicrobiales bacterium | reverse complement strand
GAAGCGGATGAAGGCCAACCGCCATAAGAAGCGCTTGCGTTACAAGTCCTAGCGGACACTGCGGGTGATGGAGCCGGCCCTGCGGGTGCTGTTCCCATCATCTATTACGGTGTGCAGAGGGCCCATCCCCGGGGGGGGCGGTGGTTCCGTGGAAAACTGGGGTCCCGGTCCTGAGACGCGTCGACGGTTATTGTCGCCCGATCGGGTGGAGAAAACGCGCCTTGTCGCATGGGAATGGCTCCGCTACCTACTTCGGACCATGAAACACGCCCTGTTGACCACTGCCGCACTCTCGTTCCTGGTGTCCGCCTTGTCGGCCGCCCCGGAGAAACTCTTCAACGGCAAGGACCTCTCGGGCTGGAAAGGCCTTCCGCAATTCTGGTCCGTGCAGGATGGAGCGATCGTGGGAGAAACGACGCCGGACAAGCCCACCCGCGGGAACACTTTCCTCGTCTACCAGGGTAAACCACTGGAGGACTTCGAGCTCACTCTCAAGATCAGGGTGATTGGAAACAACAACTCGGGCATCCAGTACCGGTCCAAGGTGGTCAACGAGCAGAAGTGGGTGGTGAGCGGTTACCAGATGGACATCCATCCCTCCCAGAATTACCTCGGCATGATGTACGAGGAGAAGGGACGCGGGATCATTGCCCAGCGTGGCCAGAAGATCAAAGTGGGTGCCGACGGCAAGCGCGCCATCGTGGGCGACTTCGATACCAAGAAGAAAATCAATCCCGGCGAGTGGAACACCTACACCATCGTGGCCAAGGGCAACGTCCTCACCCACAAGATCAATGGCGCGACCACGATTGAGATTGTCGACGAGGAGAAAGCCAAGCGCTCGCTCTCAGGCGTGCTCGCCCTGCAGCTTCACGCCGGCGGTCCGATGAAGGTGGAAGCCAAGGACATCGTTCTCACCCGCATCTCCAAGAAAGCGGCCAAGAAAAAACCCGCCTCCAAGGGCGAGGCGGTCGCCCATCCCGAAGGTTTCGAGGTGGAAAAGATCTACACCGTTCCCAAGGGACAGCAGGGTTCCTGGGTGTCCATGGCCATCGACGACAAGGGCCGCCTCTACTGCAGTGACCAGGGCAAGGCCGGAATCTGGCGCATCACTCCCGGCAAGGAACTTGTGGTGGAAAAGGTCCCTGCTCCGATCAGCGGCGGCCACGGTCTCCTGTGGGCCTTCAACCGCCTCTACGTCTGCGTGAATGGCGGTGGCGTAGGCGGCCACGGAAGTGGACTCTACTATCTCACCGACACCAACGGTGACGACCAGCTCGACAAGGTCACCCCGCTGCGCGGGCTGCAGGGCGGCGGAGAGCATGGACCGCATGCGGTGGTTCTCACTCCCGACGGAAAATCCCTCATGGTCCTGGGCGGCAACCACACCAAGCCTCCCAACCCGGAAGTCTACTCCGTTCCCAAGAACTACGCGGAGGACCTCCTCCTTCCGCGAATGACCGATGCACGGGGCCACGCCCGCAGCATCCGGGCACCCGGTGGCTGGATCGCGAGGACCGATCCCGACGGCAAGAGCTGGAACTTCTACTCCTCTGGCTTCCGCAACCAGTATGACGTGGCATTCAACGCCGACGGGGAATTATTCACCTACGACTCCGACATGGAGTGGGACAGTGGAACCCCCTGGTATCGCCCCACCCGCATCTACCACTGCACCAGCGGAAGCGAATTCGGCTGGCGTACCGGCACCGGCAAGTGGCCGGCCTGGTATCCGGACTGCCTGCCGCCGACCATCGATATCGGACCAGGCTGTCCCACCGGGGTCATGTCTGGCCTGGGTGCCAACTTCCCGGCCGACTACCAGCATGCCATCTATGCCTTCGACTGGACCTTCGGCACCATCTACGCCATCCATCTCGCCCCTGAGGGTTCGAGCTACACGGCCGTAAAGGAAGAATTCGTCACTGGTGTCCCGCTGAACGTGACCGATGGCGTGATCGGCAAGGATGGCAATATGTACTTCGCGGTAGGCGGCCGCGGAACACAGTCCGCCCTCTACCGGGTGACCTACAGGGGACAGGCCTCCAAGGAACGCCGCTTCCCGGACAAGAAGATCAATCGCACCCTCCGCATGCAACGCCGGGAGCTGGAACAGTACCATGGCAAGCAGGTTGCCGGTTCCATCGACAGAATCTGGAGCAAACTCGGCCACGAGGACCGCTTCATCCGCTACGCTGCGCGGGTGGCCCTCGAGCACCAGCCGGTCAGCGACTGGGCTGCAAAGGCTCTCAAGGAGAACGACCTGCAAACCGCCCTCACAGCCCTTCTGGCCCTGACGAGGCAGGGCGATGCCAGCTCCCAGGATGCACTCCTCGATGCCCTGAGCCAGATATCTCCTGACGAGATGAGCGAGGCCCAGAAACTGGAGGCCCTGCGCGTGCTGTCGCTCTGCTTCATCCGGATGGGCAAGCCGGATCCCGTCACAGCGGAAACAATAACCGAGGCCATCAACCCCCTGTATCCGGCCAAGACTGATGCCCTCAACCGCGAACTGGTCGCCATGCTGGTCTATCTCGGCGCCCTCGACGTGGTCGCCAAGACCGTTCCTCTCCTTCAACAGGAGGCCGTCGGACTTGAGGAGATCGAATTTGACGATGAGCTGCTCAAGCGTTCCGGCGGTTACGGAGGCTCCTTTCTCAACCAGAAGGCCAACAACCCGCAGCGCCAGCAGATCCACTATGCCTTCGCGCTCAAGAACGTGTCCGAGGGATGGACCCCGGAGCTGCGCAAGCAGTACTTCGGATGGTTTGCCAAGGCCCGCAACTTCAAGGGTGGGGCCAGCTTCGGCGGGTTCATCGACAACTTCCGCAATGAATCGCTGGCCAAGGTTTCCGATGCCAAGGTGAAGGCCGAGATGGATGCCCTGAGCAAGGCACCCGCGCGTCTCATCCCGGAAGGTTACGAGCAGGCCCGCAAGGTCGAGGTGGGAGTACTGCCTGGCATGAAGTTCGACAAGAAGGTCCTTGAGGCCAAGGCCGGCGAGCGTCTCGCCATCGTCCTCACCAACAATGATCCCGATGGTCTGATGCACAACCTGGCAGTGATCAGGCCCGGGACGCGTCAGAGCGTCCTGGAGGCAACCATCGCGCTGGGCCCGAAGGCGATTGAGAAGAACTTCATTCCGGACTCCCCCGCTCTGCTGGGCTCCACTCCACAGGTTGCCCCGGGCCGCCGCTTCACTCTCTACCTCACCCTGCCCGACAAGCCCGGTGACTACGAATACGTGTGCACCTATCCCGGCCACGG
>DMYM01000022.1 GCA_003483645.1 Verrucomicrobiales bacterium | reverse complement strand
TGACGCGGTTCTCACCCACCGATCTCGAACCATGGGCCAGCACAGGGTCCGTTTCATGGGAGCTTGACCTCTTTGGACGGCTCCACGCCGGCACGCGATCCGCCCTGGAAGCAGAGCAGGCCGCCTTCTGGGATCTCCATGCCGGCCGCCTGCTCGTGGCCACCCGGGTGGCCGACGCTCATTTCCGCATCCTGCGTCTTAACGAAGAGCGTGCCCTGATCGCCGATTCCATTGCGGCCAACAGGAAAATCGTGGAAATCCTGCGGGAGAGAAGGCAGGCCGGCCTGCTCTCCGATACCGAACTGCTCCGGCAGGAAGCCGAACACGAAAGTCTCACCCGTAGCCTTCTCGATCTTGACCGCTTGCGTGGCCTCGCGCACCTGCAACTCGAGACCCTCTGCGGAGGAAGCTCCCTGCCCCGCACCTCCAGTCACCTCGCTGCCGTCCGCACGCCCGCCCTGCCCATGCGCACCACCTCCGCGGTCATGACCAGGCGCCCCGATCTTCTGGCAGCGGAATCCCGGGTGCGCTCGGCCTTTCAGCTCGAGGAATCGGCCCGCCTGCACCTTCTGCCTTCCCTTACTCTCGGCGCAGGAGCAAGCGGCGAAAGCGCCTCCCTCCTCTCCGGTTTCCGCGAGTGGACGGCCTCCGTCGGTCCCCGGCTTGACATTCCCATCTATGATCCCCGGCGTCTCGCGTCGGTGGATGTGCGCCGTGCAGCCACCGACGAAGCAGCGGCTCTCTACCGCCGCAGAGCCCTTCTTGCCTTCCAGGAGGTGGAAGGATCCTACCTCAACCTGGCCAGCCGGCACCGCCAGCTGCAGACCGCCCAACGTGAAGTGACGGCCCTTGAACAGGCTCGCAAAAACACCCTGGCCACCTTCGAGAATGGCATTGTCTCTCAAATCGAACTCCTCGAAAGCGAGCGGCGCAGTCTTGAGGGAAAACGACAGAAACTGGCCCTCCGGCACGCTCTCCTGAGGGATCATCTCGCCCTCATTCGCGCCCTGGGAGGCGGCTAGGACACCCCAAAATCCCCATGAATTTCCAGGAAAACAGGGTCTTCCCACCCCCTCGCACCCCGCTATGCGGTGGAAATCCTCTTGTCGAAAGGAAACTCCAAAAGTATGTTGGGAGCGTGCGCCGTGTGTCCAAAACGCTCCTTCTCTTCTGCCTCTCGGTTGGCTTACTCCTGCCGAACACCCTGGCGCGTGCCCACGAAGTGACTTGTCACGGCGACGACTGCGCAACCGATCTGGTCATTGATCACCACGAGGTGACACCTCCCACCGAGTGTCCCTGCGACCATGATCACGACCCCGCTCCCGGGGAGGATGTCCCCCTCGACCAGGATGGCACCAGCCCTCAGGACCAGCACGAGAAAGATGAATGCCCTCTTCACGGTCACGAGCATCACCATCATCACTGCGTGTGCACGGCAGTGAGCACCTGGGGCGTCATGGACGAGAGCAACCTCGCCCTGCACCCTCCCTTCATAGCTCATTTTCTCACCACAGGTGAGCAGATGTTTATTCCGGACCCGCCGGTCACCTTGCTCGACCGGCCTCCCTGTTGCTAGCGGACCCCGGGCCGCCAGGCTCTCCATTCGCGGCACGCCGCGTGCTGGATCACCTTGCCTCGACAGCAGGAACTCCACCTGCGAACTGACCGGGAATTCTCCCTTCATTCAATCATCTCCCGGACTCCTCCCGGCAGCTCCTCCATTTCCATTTCACCTTCGTACTCATGAACAGAATCTTCCTCCTCACGATCACTGCCGTCGCCCTGACGGTCTCCGGCCTCGTCACAGCCCGGGGGGCCTCCTCCGGCTTGATCGTGACCTTCGACAACATTCCTCACCGTGTCCGCCGCGACAATCCGCACCTCGCCGCGGCCCGTCTGCGTATCCAGGAGGCCATCGGTCACATGCAGCAGGCCGGACGCCGCAGCAACCCCGAACTGGAAGGCGGCTTTGCGAGAAACGCAACCCGCGAAGGCTCCCTTGAGATCGCCCTCTCCCAGCGCTTCCCCATCACCAACCGCCTCCAGCTTGAAAAGAACATCTCCGCCATTGAACTGAAGGCCGCCGAAGCCGAGGTCAGGGAGGTGGAACGACTGCTGGTCGGCGAGGCCCGCCGCGCGCTGGTCGAAGTACTCGCCTTCCGGCAACGGAGGGCTCTCCTCAAGCAACAGGCCGCGGTTTCCACCAAACTTGCCGAATTCATCAAGCAGGCTGCCGAGAAGGGAGAGGAATCTCCCATCGACGCGGGCCAGTCCAGGCTGGAAGCTGCGCGCTATTCCAACGAAATTCGCCAATTGCAGGCCAACGAGACCGCCGCCATCGCGACAATCAAGCCCCTCCTCGGCATGAAAGTCGGCGATGTCCTCAATGTGAGTGGCACGCTCCCCGAAGCCACCCTGCCCGCCCCCTCCCTCTCACCCGACCGGCGTCCCGACTACCAGGCCGCCCAGCTCGCCGCACATGCGGCTGCCGAGAATGTCGAGCTGGAAAAATCGCGGCGCTACGAGGACATCGAAGCCGGCCTGGCCGCCGGTCTGGAACGCACCGAAGACGCCCCCGAAGGACTTGAGAACGAAGCCATCGTCGGACTGCGTTTCAAACTGGCCCTCCCTTTCTGGGATAGAAACGAGGGCAATATCCGGGCCGCCCAGGCCCGGGCCACTCGCAAGGAGAAGGAGAGCGTCGCACTCGCCCACCGCATTCGGCACGAGGCCCACGGCAGTCACCGGGAAATGGCGGAGTGGATCAAGATGCTGCAGGAGATCACCGGCAACCTCCTTCCCCTCGCTGCTGAACAGGCCAAGGCCGCTGAATCCGCCTACCGCGAAGGATTTGCGGACCTCACCACCGTGCTGCGGGCGCGGGAACAGGAACTCAAGCTGGCCGACT